>JASFLD010000134.1:0-9054 GCA_050118275.1 Gemmatimonadales bacterium | reverse complement strand
CTCGAGGATCTCTCGCGTCCCCGGCGGCGAGTCCGCGGCGGGAGGGAGGTCGAGGTAGGGGCACGCGACGCCCTCTAAACACACACGATCCTTGCACTCGAGGCAGTCACGCGGTCCGCGCGCCGGTAGGCCCTCAACGCGGTCCGCAGCCACGGCGCGCCCCGCCGTGGCACCGGCTCCAGGCTCGGCCTTCTCCGTGCCGACCACTGCGCCGTCCCACACGGCGTCGTCCCTGTCGCGGCCGAGCCCGAAGCCTGGCTTGATCTTGCCTACCCGCAGCGCCTCGACGATCTCCTCCCACGTTCCTGCCACGTTGTCGATGACGGCTACCTCGCGGGCCCGAATCGACTCCCGCGTGGAGGGTGTAATCCCTCCGCAGACCAGCGTGTCCACATCGTGCTCGGCGAGCACCGCCGCCAGGTCCGCCCAGGTGGTTCCCTCCAGCGGAACCTCCATGCGGTCCTCGATCCGCCTCCGCTTGGCCGTCACGACGAGAACCGAGTCGGCGAAGGTGCAGCGGGGGGCTACCCGGTCAGCGAGAAGTGGAATGCCGAAACGCATGGTCTCCTCAGAGTCGGTCGTTCATCGACCGAACGTGCAACAGCCATGCCTGCGAGGCGCGGGCTGCAGCCAGTTCCCGCGCAGGGACCCCACTTTCGTGCTGCTCCGAATACGCCGGATCGCACCGGGGCGGCTCCGAGTGGAAATGACTTGAGCCACAAGAGGTTTGCAGGGGCGAGCTCGGCCGGGGAGGGTGGAAGCGGGGCCAGGCTCGAGCGCGGATGGCGCGCCGCCGCACTGGGGTCGCACTGCCGCACAGCCGAAGGGCGTTGCAAGAACCGTCGCGCCGGGACGGGGTGTTGCAACGCTTGCAACGTCACGTTGGCTCTTGCCCGCCGGCTCGGCAACTACCGAATCGAGCGGGGCGAGCGCCCCTTCTCTGCGCCGTTGGTGGACTTGCGCCGGCTCGGAAGCTTCGGCGGGGGGCGCCGTAGCGAGTCGCCAAGGCCACCCGCCGAGGCATGGTATATCCCTTGCCTTTTCTGGTGCTGAACGTTTGAGCGAACACAGGTGTGACTGCATGGAATCGGCAACTGCTATCGACAAACGACCTTCGCGGGCGCTCGCTCAGCGCCGCGTCTTTCCTTACCACGTGCTGGAACGGCCGGCCGAGAATCTGGTGGATAGATTTCTGGAAGCTTTCGCTTGGGTCTTGGAGTACACCGACTACAAGCCGCTTCTGGACAGCTACTGCCGTTCCACCGCGAAGTGCAATCGTTGCGCGGTGGCCTGCCCCGTCCTGCTGGCGTCGGGCGACCCACGCGACATTCCCTGTTACCGGACGTCGCTGCTTCTGGACATCTACCGTCGGTACTTCACGCTGGATGGCTGGTTGAGGTCCCGCTTCGCCACTCGCTTCGAGCTCACCGAAGATCTGATCGACGAGATGGGGGATGTGTTCTATCGCTGTACTATCTGCCGGCGGTGTACGCGCTCGTGCCCATTGGGCTTCGATCACGGCCTCATCACTCGGTTGGGCCGGTACCTGCTCAGCCTGGTGGGCATCGCACCCAAGGCGCTTCAGGTGAGCGTAGAGGAGCAGCTCCACGGTGAGACTCGCAACACGTCGAAGGTGACTCGAAAGGGACTTCTGGATGTCCTCTCGTTCCTCGCCGAGGAGATGGAGGAGATCTTGGGGGTCGAGCTGGAGTTCCCGACCGATAAGGTCGGCAGGGACTATGTCCTGTTCTGTGCCGTGAGCGATTTCCTGATGGAACCCGACACGCTGATGGGAAACGCGGCGGTTCTATATGCGGCCGGTGACTGGGAACGGTGGACGATCGGTCTCTGCAACTACGATGGCATCAACTACGGCCTATTCTACAGCGACTGGCACCTGGAGAACATCATCAAGCAGCTCGTCTCCGAGGTGGAGCGGCTGAAGGGCGGGAGCATACTGATCGGCGAGTGCGGGCACGCCTCCCGGGCCGCGCACGACTTCATTCCCACGTTCATGAGGAAACGCCCGCCTCCCGTCTTCAACTTCATGGAATACACTCTCGATTGTCTGGAGCGAGGCAAGATCAAGTTGGATCCGGACATCGTCAGCGAGCGGGTGACCTACCACGATCCCTGTAACATCGCCCGCTCGGGCTGGATCGTGGAGCAGCCCCGAAAGATCCTGCGGAGTTTTGTGCCGAACTTCGTCGATATGACTCCGAGAGGAGAGGACAACCTTTGCTGTGGCGGTGGCGGCGGCCTCGTTTCCGTAGACGAGTTGCACGATTACCGAATGGAGATCGCGGGAAAGCTGAAGGCCGAGCAGATCGAGAGGACGGGGGCCGAGATCGTCGTGGCACCTTGCGCCAACTGCAAGAAACAGCTGAAGGAGTTGGTGGAGCACTACGAGCTTCCCTGCAGAGTGATGGGCCTTCACGACCTCATTCTTCAAGCTATCGAGATCCCGGGTGGACGATCTCCGGCCGAGCGCAAGGAGGAGGCGGCTCTGCTGGCTCTGTAGGAAGTCGCGTCGCGGCTCGTTGGGCGACAGGCGCGCACGTCAACCGCCGGGAAGAAAGCGGGTGGACCCAGTCAAATGGACGCTTGGATCGAATTCGCTAAAGGACCTCTGTTCGCCGTCACTTTCCTGGTGATGGTTTTAGGCTTGGCGCGGCAGATCGGGTTGCAGATCTACTTTCTGTTCGTCAAGAAGGGGAAGCGCCTGAGGCAGGTCCCTTGGAGCAAGCTGGCCAAGGAGACACTGGGTTGGCTGGTGCCCGTACGCCATATCGAGCCCGGAACGGGAGTCTTCTCGGCGGCGTCCTTCCTCATGCATATCGGCGTCGTCATCATACCTCTCTTTCTTGCCGATCATGCGGCCCTTTGGAGACGGCTCCTGGGTGTCGGCCTGCCCACCATCGGCCACGGGCTGGCCGACACCCTCACGCTCCTGACCGTTGGCTGCGGGTCGCTGCTCCTGATCTTCCGGATCTTCCGCGCCCGGCATCGGTTGGTGAGCCGACCCTCGGACTACGTTCTGCTCATCGTGCTCCTCTTGCCGTTCGTCTGTGGGTACCTCGCCGCGCATCCGAGAGTGAATCCCTTCCCTTGGAACGCCATGATGTTGGCCCACATACTCAGCGCTGAGCTCCTACTCGTCCTTGTCCCGTTCACGAAACTGGCGCATGTGGTTCTCTTCTTCTTCGACCGCATCTCGGCGGTGCACTGGCAGCTTCGGCCAGGCGCTGGAGACAAGGTGGCGGAGGCGCTGTTCGGAAGGGAGGTGCAGGCCTCGTGAAGGCCATCCTAGTCGATGTCACGAAATGTACGGGCTGCGAGCGCTGTGTCGCCGCCTGCATCGAAGCGAATGGGACCGACCCTCTCCAGGCGCAGATCGATCGGGCCACCACCGAGGACGGCCTTTCCGCCGACCGGTTCCTGAGCGTCCGCAAGGCGGAAGAGGGGCGTTTCGTTCGGGTGAGCTGCATGCACTGCCTGGAGCCCAGTTGCGTATCGGCGTGCTTGGTGGGAGGCATAACCAAGACGCCGGAAGGCGCGGTGGTCTACGATCCGGATAAGTGCATCGGGTGCCGGTACTGCATGTTGGCCTGCCCGTTTCACATCCCCAGGTACGACTGGGGTGAGACGAACCCCTTGATGAAGAAGTGCACGATGTGTTTCCAGCGGCAGGCCGAGGGGAAAGTGCCGGCGTGCGTTGATGCGTGTCCGAACGAAGCGCTCCGCTTCGGCGATCGGGACGAGCTGCTGAGAGAGGCCCACCGGCTGATCGCTACGAGTTGGGGGCACTACATCCCCCGCGTATGGGGGGAACACGAGTTCGGCGGGACGTGCGTACTCTACGTATCGGATGTCGATCTGGGAGCGGTGGGTTGGCCCCGCGCCGAGACGGCTGCCATACCGAGCCTCACCGAGCCGCTCATCGCGAAGACACCGGCGATTGGGCTGAGCGTCATGGGAGCAGTCCTGGGCATCAACTGGGTCATCCGTCGGAGGATGCAATTGGCGGCTGAGGCCGCAGCTGAGGCAAGGGAAGCGGATGCGGGAGCGAAGGGGTGAGCATGAGGAGCCGCATCAGGAACCTGAAGGACATCTTATGGGCCTTGACCCTCGCCGGGCTGGTGGCAGGGGTTTTCCGCCTCTGGTACGGACTGGGAGCCACCACTAACCTCAGCGACGCCGTCCCTTGGGGGCTTTGGAAGATCCTGAACATGGTGGCCGGAGTGGCGATCTCCACCAGCGGGTTCACGGTGGGCTTCCTGGTGTACGTTCTGAGGCTGGAGCGTTTCCGGCCCTTGATGAAGCCGGCCATCCTGGTGGCGTTTCTGGGATACGGGTGCTCGTGCCTTGCCCTGTTGTTCGACATCGGGCTCCCACACCGCTTTTGGCACCCGTTCGTAATGTGGAACGAGCATTCGTTTCTGTTCGAAGTCTTCTGGTGTGTGAGCCTGTACTTCACGGTGACGGCCATCGAGCTGGCCCCCCTCGTGTTCGACAAGCTGAGAGCGGAAAAGGCCGCCCGCTTCCTGCACCGGATCGCGTTTGGCGTCGTCGTTCTAGGGATCTCTCTCTCCTCCTTGCACCACTCGTCCCTAGGATCACTCTTTCTGGTGACCCCGCAGCGGCTGCATCCGCTCTGGTATTCACCTCTGCTTCCCCTCTTCTTCATCCTCTCGGCCATCGGGGCCGGATTGATGTTTGTGGTCCTAATCCGGTTCGTTCACGCGTATCTTTACGACCCCGACGCGGTCTTCGGTGACAATCAGGCGGAACGCCGACCCCTGGCTTTGCGTCAAGCCGGTGACGCTGGAAACGAACGTGGCAAAATGGCGGGCCGCGACATGCCCATGCTCACGGCGCTCGCGTCCGTCGCCACCTTGGTCCTGGGCGCGTACCTCGTCCTGCAACTCCACGGCTTAGGAGGGCGCGGTTCATGGGAGGCCCTCGTGGCCGGCACTTGGGAGAGCTGGCTATTCGGCATCGAGATCCTGCTGACGGCCGCGATTCCCATCCTTCTCGTTTGGCTCCCGGGTACGCGTGGCTTGCCGCTTCCGTTGGGCCTGGCTGCGTTCTCCGCTTCGGCGGGCCTGGCCCTGAACCGAATGAACGTGGGGATCTTCGGTTACTTCAGGGATGCGGGTTCGGTCTACTTTCCTTCCCTAGTCGAGTGGGCTTTGTCTCTGGGGGTGGTGGCCGCGGCCGGACTGGCCTTTCTCGCGTTCGTCGAGAAATGCCCGGTGTTCGAGGAGGGCTGGACAGAACGCCGCCGCGCCGCTCGCATTTCGTGTGCGTCGTTCGACTCCCTGTCACGGGTGTGGGAAACCGCGCTGAGCGGAGGGCTGGAACGGGTTACGGTGATCGCTGTCCTGGTGGTACCGCTGGCTTGGGCCGCCATGTACCCGCCCTTCGCCCATGACCTGGATCCGCGCGTCCGTCCAGCTGCGGGTTTGGACGCCACGCGAACGACCCTGCTGATCGACGGGAATCACAGTGGGATCCGCACCGAGTTCCCGCATGCCGATCACAAGGAGCGGCTGGGTGGTGACAGCTCCTGCGTCAACTGCCACCACCGTTCGCTCCCGGGCGACGAGACGACGCCCTGCTCACGTTGTCACCGGCGTCTCTTGCAACCCACGCTCATCTTCGATCACCGTCACCATCACCGGGTCGTGGCCGAGGAGGAAGAGATCGGCGGATTGCTGCCTGAGAACCGGACGTGCAGCATCTGCCATACCCTTGGGGCTGTGAAGACGGCCGAGACGGCGAAATCCTGCCTGGAGTGCCACGAGGAAGACCCGGGTTGGGCGGACGCCGCTGAAGATGCGGACTTGGCCCGGGCCGTGAGTTACATGCAGGCCTTGCACACCAACTGTATAGAGTGTCACGAGGAAGAGGGTGAGCGGCAGGACAGACCGACCCTGGGAGATTGCTCCACTTGCCACAGCTCTCTGAAGCGGCGCGAGGAAATCGCCCCTGGCCGAATTGCGCGACGCTCGAGTCAGAGTGACGCTGGCTCGACCGGGAGTCGCGATCCCGACTGAGTCCGGCTCGCCAGGCGCGTGGCGGTCCGCTCGAGCCTGCGCTTCGCTTCCCCGACCCGAAGATTCTGCACGTAGGCGATGGGTGGGGCCGGCTGGCGCCGTGGGCGTCTGATCGTTACCCGTTATACGGTTGTACGGGACAGCGCCCGTCGGCATCGACCGGGCGAAACCCATGGGATCAGCTGCGCGATCGAGGAGAGCTCATGCCCAAGACAGTCAAGGCGACATGGCGTCGCAGCTTCAACCGCTACGCGCCGCTCGTTGGCGTGACCATCGGACTGCTGCTCATCTTGAGCGGCCTGGTGGTCGTCGAGGCGAACGCCGAACTTTACATGCGGGTGATCGTTGGGATCGTACTCGTCATGGCAGGCTACTTCTACGCCCAGCATCCCTTCCTGAGCAGCGAGCGAAAATACACCGAGTTGCGCAGCGAAGTGGACAAGTTCGTCGATCTGGTGCGTAAACTGAATAGGACCGCGATGGCGATCGGCGGTGGCCCGGAGTTCGACGAAGTGACCGCGGCGATGCGCCAATCCGTCGCGCGTATCGAAGAGCTAGCCAAGCAGGAAGCGGAGTAGCGACTGCGCGCGAGCGGATATCGGCACGAGTGAGGAAGAGACGTTGGATCGCCCCGCACGGGTTTGGTGTGCGCGGAAAGACTTCGTTGCCGTAGACTCTCGTATTCGCGCTCTCGCGTAGCGTTTGTCCAGCAAGCTGCTCGTCAGCTCCCTTCACACCCGGCACTGCCCCACCCAGCACTGCTCGCACCCGGTGAATCGTACAGTCGCAAGCCGGCGGTTGGTGGAAATCATCCGGCCGGCCGTTGGATTTGAACCGGCGGCCGCTGTGGATCGACTGCGATGAAGCTGGGAATGCCGGCTTGGCGCTGTGCGGCCGCTGGAATGGAGGTTGCAAAAGTCGTTAGTACTATCGGTAAAGGCTTCGAGGACAGACAGGGCCCGTGGAGCCGGCCACTGGTTTGAGGAGCTGAATACCAGAGAGGTACGTCGATGTGGAACTGGATGTACGATTACGGCATGTACGGCTGGTGGATGTGGCTGTGGCCGTTGTTGCTCGCCGGCCTGCTATTCTGGATCGTCTCGGTGACACTCAGCGGTTCTTTACCTGAGGGCAGCGCCGAGAATCTGTTGAGAACACAGATACGCGGCAGGCGAGATCGAAGGCGGGGAGTTTCGTAGGCGCCGGGAACAGTTGCGGCGCGTTTAGTCGGAACTCGCAGTTCGGTCACGTGAGCGCTCGTCAAGGCCGAACGCAACGGGCACGTCGAACGGCCGGGAGTCGTCATCGACGTTGGACGTGATTTTCGACGACAAAGAGATGGAGGAGTGAGAGAGATGAAGGCTAGTAAGCTAATATTGGCAGCAGCGGCGATGTTGGCATTGCCCGCGGTTTCCGTCGCGCAGCAGGGTCAGTACGGCGGCCACATGCACCAGGGCCAAATGCAGCAAGGGATGATGATGAACGGAGCCGGCCGTCCGATGATGATGGGCATGGGCATGATGGGGATGTGGCTGCAGCCGGGACCGCAGTTCATGCTCGATCAGAAGGACGCTTTGGATCTGACCGGCGAGCAGGTTCAACAGCTGGAGAAGTTGCAGTCGGATCTCTCGGCGGCCCGCGATAACCACGTCGACCGTGTGGCGGCGCTGCGGAAGGATGTGAACGACGCGCTCAGCGGCGACCAGCCCGATCTCGACGAGTACCAGTCGGCCCTGGAGTCGCTGGCGAACGAGTACATTAGCATGCAGGTAGAACGGGCACGCTACTCGCAAAAGGCGCTGGCAGTTCTCAACGACACCCAACGGTCGTATGTGAACTTCGGCATGCGGATGATGGACCAGATGGGTGAGTACATGTGGCGGCGCGGACAGATGTACGGCGGCATGATGCATCCCGGTATGATGAACTGGGACCGAAGCGGCGGTAGCGGAAGCTGAGGAACGGCAAGCCGCATGATCGCGAGGGGGACCGGGATCTTGCCCGGCCCCCCTTTCTGTGTGCCTTGTTTCGAACATGGATGGGCCGCCTTCGCGCATGCAGAGTTGTGCCTCTTACACGGTCGCCGCGCGGCGCTTAGTCGCCGGCATCGATGTTTCGCAATAACGTCTCCACCGCGGCCCGCAGCTGTTCGTCCTCGCCGTCGGCCCGCGAGTCCGGGCGCGTCTCGATGATCACATCCGGTACGGCGGGACCGTTCTCCATGTTCTCGTCCGTCGCCTTCACGTACCAGCCGCGGAACGGCAGTCGCACGAACGAACCGTCGATCAGCCCGGCGCCGCCGGTCGAGATCACCGCCCCATAGGTCGGCTCACCCACCAGCGGGCCCAGCCCCAGGGTCTTGAAGGCGTGAGAGAAGATCTCGGCGTTGGAGAACGAGCTGGCGTTGCAGAGCGCCACCGCCGGCCGTGTCCACGCCGCCAACGGTAGTCGCTCGCCGAACGGGTAGTGGTCGCGGAACCGCTCGTGCTCTCGCTCGAGGTCGTTCGCCGCGCCGCGCGGGATGGTGTAGGCATGCTGCCGGACGGTCAGCACCGCCATCAAGTAGTCGGTGGTCCAGCCGCCGCCGTTGTAGCGGACGTCGATGACGATGCCGTCCTTGCCTTCGCCCGCGGCCACGAGCTCGCGCTCGAAGCGCTCGAAGCTGGGCCAGTTCATCCCCTCGATGTGGATGTAGCCCAGCCGCCCGTCCGAGTACCTTTCCGTGAGGCGAGCTCGTTCGCGCACCCACTCCTCGTACAGCTCGTCGTTCAGGTTGCCCGTCGGCCGGATCACGAACTCGCGCTCGCGATCGTCGCGTCGCACGGAGAGGATCGTCCTCTCGTCGGCACGATCGGCCAGCAGCGCGTAGAAGTTCGGCGCCTCGGCCACCGACATACCATCCACGGCGACGATGACGTCGCCGGCTTCCAGGCGACTCGTCTCGCGGTCGGCGGGGGAGCGGGGAACGACGCGGGCGACGCGGACGCCGTCAGCG
>JASFLD010000133.1:0-9129 GCA_050118275.1 Gemmatimonadales bacterium | reverse complement strand
CGCCGTTCATCGGTGAACCGCCGAAGAGAACGGGGACGGCGATCGCGACGGAGAAACCCGGTGGAAAACGCGCCAGGACCGAAGTGCTGTCTGCGCTCGCCCAGCCAGCCACGGGAACGCTCAAGCTGCCTCTTTCAACCAGCGAGCTTGCGGCGCTGAGGTATGAGACCGCATCCGCGTGGGGAGCCGGAAGGAGGGGAGAGTCGTTGATCTGGAAGACCAAGATGACAGTCAAGAGGCCCAATACGAGGCTCTCGAGGATTCGGTATCCGGGTGACTTGCCGGAGAGAAAGGCGGTGTCGTCCAGGGGAACGATCTCCATGTCGATAACCTGATCCCCGATGCGAATCGTGCCCCCAGCATGGTCAAGGAGAGACGTCGCTTCGAGTCTCTTCTTCACAGTTTCTTCAATCGCACCTTCAACTGCAAGGTCAGCTCTCGCAGCTTCTTCCAGCTCTCCTCACTGAAACAAGACCGATCAAAGCATGCAGCAGAGAGACACAATCGCCAGCACACGCCCAGGCTCGACGATGTGGAGCCCGTCGACCGAGGCAGTTCGGCTTGCGCGCTGCGCTGTGTGCGGCGAGAATTGTCTTGTGAGGTCCCAACCTTCCCCCTGGGCCGCGGCGCTTGCTGGGTCAGCGGCAAAGTGTTTGCAGGTACTCGTGCGATGAACGCTGCAATGGAAGTTCCATCCAAGGACACGCGTCACTTCGCGCTGGCCGCCGACATGTCCATAGTAGTCCTCGTCGCCCACAAGCGATCCGTCCTGGTTCGCGTGTGTACCTGCCACGGCGGCGCGCGCGCTGAGCGCGAACCGTGAGTAGCAGAGGCACGGTCGGCGGCGTGCCCTGTTTGCGCTACGACGGCCCAGATCGCGGAATGGTCAACAGCATGCGATACGGGCACCAACACGGCCCGACGCCACACTGACGCCGAGCAGGGCTCTTACTACAGGAGTGCGATCCATGTGCGGACTCTGCGCCATCCTGTCCTTCGATGGGCCGGTCGATCCCGGAAACCTCGATCGAGGCGTCAAGCGCCTCCATCACCGCGGCCCCGACGCTCGTGGCTTCTGGACCAGCCCTGATGGTAGGCTTGGGCTCGGCCACGCCCGACTGTCGATCATCGACCTGACGACGGGCGACCAGCCGTTGCAGAACGAGGATGGTAGCCTGCACGCCATCGTGAACGGCGAGTTCTACGATTTCGACCGCATCCGGCGGGAGCTCGAGGGCCGGGGACACCACTTCCAGACGCGCTCCGACTCGGAGATCCTCTTGCATCTCTACGAGGAGATGGGACCCCACTGCCTCCATCGCCTGCGAGGAGAGTTCGCCTTCGTCCTCTGGGACGGAAGGAACCGCCAGCTCTTCGCAGGGCGCGACCGGTTCGGCGTGAAGCCCCTGTTCTTCGGCCTGCACGGGAATCGCCTCTATCTGGCGTCCGAGGTGAAGGCGCTGTTCGCCGCCGGCGTGCCCGCCGCTTGGGATCGCGAGACGGTATATCTCGGCGGCTTTCTGCGTGCCACTCACCGCACTCTCTACAGGGGCGTTCGTTGCGTACCGCCGGGCTATTACCTGGTAGCCCGACCCGAGGGAGGGCTCCGGCTACATCAGTACTGGGACGTGACCTACCCGGCCGGGCCAGTGATGGATGGCCGGCCCGAGCGCGACTACGTGGAGGGATTTCGGCGGGTGTTCGAGGAGGCGGTGAAGACGCGGCTGCGAGCCGACGTCCCCGTCGGGTGCTACCTGAGCGGGGGCCTGGACTCCTGCGCGACGCTGGGTGTCGCCGCCCTCCACCACGCGGGGGCGGTGCGGGCCTTCACGCTCCAGTTCGACGGCCCGCAGTACGACGAGAGCGAGGTGGCCCGTGAGATGGCTGCCCGGGCTGGGGCCGACTTCGTCCCCATCCCCATCCGGCAGAGCGATCTGGCGGACCACTTCGCGGACGCCGTGCTGGCGTCGGAGACGTGGAGCATCAACGCGCACGGCGTAGCCAAGTACCTTCTGAGCCGTGCCGTACGGGACGCCGGTTACAAGGTCGTCCTGACGGGGGAGGGGTCGGACGAGATCCTCGGCGGCTATCCCCATTTCCGGCAGGACATGCTCTCGCATCACACCGAAGGGCAAGATCCGGAGGAGCTGAAACGTCTCCTGCAAGAACTTGCGACCGGAAACCAGGTCTCCCGGGGCGTGCTCCTCCCCGAAGGGGAATCAGACCCGGCCGACCTCGTCCGCTCGATGCTGGGCTTCGTGCCGACCTGGCTGGACACCCACACCGGTACGGTCCTTCGCCTACGGAAGCTCTACGACGGCGATTTCTTGAACGAGCACGTCGGGAAGGACGGTTTCGCACACCTCTTCTCGTCCATCGATGTTCCGTCCCGCCTCCAGGGCCGAAACGCGGTGCACGCAGCCCTCTATCTGTGGGCGAAGACGGCCCTGCCCGACTACATCCTCACGGTTCTGGGCGACCGGATGGAGATGGCCCACTCGGTGGAGGGGCGGGTCCCGTTCTTGGATCACCACGTGGCGGAGTACCTGCACAGCGTGCCCGTCGCCTTGAAGATCCGCGGCATGACCGAGAAGTACATCCTCAGGGAGGCCGTTAGGGATGTGATCACGGACACGGTGTACAGGCGTCAGAAGCACCCCTTCCTCAGCCCCCCCGCCACCCTTCACCCGGAAGAAGAGCTGCACACCCTCATGCAGGACACCCTGCGCGGTTCCGCCGTAGACCTCGTCCCCTTCCTCGACCGCCGAAAGGTCACCGCATTCCTCGACGGCTTGGAAGAAGAGGAGATGGACTTCGGCTCGCGCATCGTGGCGGACCAAGTGCTCACCCTGGCCCTGAGTAGCGTCTTCCTCCAGCAAGGACTGGGGCTGCAGTCGTAGGATGACACGAACGCGCCGCTAAGGGGTTGCTTCGAATGTCTCGAGCCCCCACTCAGCCAGCGAGACCTGATACTAATCGGGATTCTGTATTCGCTTGCTCGGTTCCTGGAACATGCCGGAGTCGGCGCCGATGGATGGCATCGCCTTTGATGGAGCGCGATGGCCTGTTGATATTCGTTCTTATATGAGAAGAAGTGTGAGAGTGTGCAGACTGGCCGGTAGTGCAGGCCAGTTGATCTGGCTCACCGACCCTGGCCACGCACCACCGGAGCTGGCCAGTAGCCGCGGCTCTCTACGGGGTCACCGAGGTTGCCGGTGTGGTCGTCGCTCCAGCTCGTCGCGGCAATGGCACATCCACCCCCCACGACGACAATAAGAGCGATAGTTGCGGGCTCGGTCCTGAGCCTACGTTAACCAGTCGGCGTACGGTTCGTTCGGGGGGTGGGTCAGCACGACCGCTCACCCCCTGTCGCTCCAGCGCGCGGCTCGAGAGCAGGCCATTATCCCGGCTCATCCTCCGATCCGTAGCACGGTCATCGGATCGACCCGGGCCGCGCGCCGAGCCGGCAGGTAGCCGGCGATGAGCGCCACGCCGCCCAGCACGACGGTCGCCAGCACGAGTGTGACGGGATCGGTGGGACTTAGATCGAACAACAGGCGGTCGAGGATGTGGGTCAGGAGCAGGCCTGCGGCGAGCCCGATGGCGAGGCCGAGCGCCGCCAGGCGAACGGCGCGGCCGACGACCAGCGCCAGAACATCGGCACCCCGAGCGCCCATGGCCATGCGGATCCCGATCTCGCGGTTCCGCCGCTCGACGCTGTAGTTGATGCTGCCGTACGTCCCCACCGCAGCCAGGGCCAGCGCCACAGCGCCGAACAGCGTCAGCAACATCATATAGAAGCGGGGCTGGGTCACCGAGGCGGCGGCCAGCTGGTCCATCGTGCGGACGCGATAGATCGGCACCTCGGGGTCGATTTCCGCCAGCCGCTCTCGCAGCGTACCCAGCACCGCGCCCGGCTCGCCGGCGGTGCGGACGACGATACTGAGCGATCGCAGCGGGAATTGGGCGTGGGCGAAGTAAGCCTCGGGAGGCGCCTGCCGCGCCGGGCCGAAGTGCCGAACGTCGCCGATGACGCCGACCACGCGCCCACCGACCCGCGGGCCGCCGAGTCCCAGATCCGTGCCGAGTTGGATCGTATGGCCCAGCGCATCCCCGTCGGGAAAGAGGAGGCGCGCCGCCGACTCGTTCAGCACGACGGCACGTCCGGCGCCGGCCCGGTCCGCAGGCGCCAGAAAGCGGCCAGCCCGCAGCGGGATCCCCATCACCCTTAGGTAATCGGGCGTCACCACCCGCGTCTGCAAGAACTGACCGCCGCCGGCCTCTTCGTCGTCCAGCTCGCGACCGTCCTTCGTCTGAACGTTAAACATGTAGCTGATACCACCCAGCGGCAGGCCGAACACGCCGGCCGCCGCCTCGATCTCGGGCACCGTGCCGGCGGCGCCCAGCAGTCGCTCCACCGCCACGCCCGCCTGCTGCGGATCCGGGTAGCGCGATTCGGGCAGCGAGAGCGAGAAGGAGAGGACGCGTTCGGTACGTAGTCCTAGCTCGACCGCGCTCAACTTCACAAAGCTGCGAATCAACAGCGTCGCGCCCGTCAGCAACAACAGCGCCAGCGCGATCTCGCCGACCACCAGACCGCCGCGGAAGCGCGAGGTCGAGCGGCTCTCCGATTGTCCCCGTCCCGTATTCAGGTTCGCCGCGAGGCCGCCGGGGCTCGAGACGCGCCACGCCGGCACGAGGCCGAACACCAACCCCGTGGCCAGCGAGACAACCAGAGTGAAGATGAGGACGGTCGAGTTGAGTCCCACATCGGCCAGGCCCGGCACATCACTCGATTGGAGGGCGACCAGCGCGTCGGTCCCCCAGCCGGCGATCAGCAGGCCCGCCGCGCCGCCGGCCATCGCCAGCAGCACGCTCTCCGCCAAGAGTTCGCCTACCAGTCGCCCGCGTCCGGCGCCCAGCGCCGTCCGCACCGCCAGGTCGCGCTCGCGATCCAGCGCCCGAACCAGGAACAGGTTGGCGACGTTGGCGCAGGCGATCAGTAACACCAGCGTCACCGCGCCCGCCAGGATGAGCAGCGCCGAGCGGTAGTCGCCTACCTGGTCCTCGTGCAGCCCGACGACCCGGGCGGTGGTGCCCGCGTTGGTGTCCGGGTAGCGCTCCGCCAGCCGCGCCGCCAGGTCTTTGACCTCGGCGTTCGCTCGCGCCAGAGTCACGCCGGGCCGCAACCGGGCCACCACCGTCAGGTAATGGCCGCCGCGATTCGTCGCCAGCTCTTCGGAGCTGAACGCCGCCGGCACCCAGATCTCGGCGCCGTCCGGGTACTCGAACCCCTGGGGCATCACGCCCACCACCTCGTAAGCGTCCCCATCCAGCTGGATGGTGCGGCCAACGATCGCCGAGTCGCCGCCAAAGCGATTCTGCCAGAGCGCGTGGCTGAGGAGCGCCACCCCATCCCGGCCCGGGGTCTCCTCCTCATCACGGAACGTCCGCCCCAGCTCCGGCGGCACGCGGAGGATCGAGAACAACGAGGGCGTCACAGCCCTGCCCGCCAGCCGCTCCGCCGGTCCCCCATCCGTCAGCGTCAGCCCGCGGTTGTAGTGGGCGGCCGCGTCTTCGAAGACCGTTTCCAGCCCACGGAAATCCTCGAAGTTTGGCGGCGATACCGTCGAGAACGCACCCTCTTCACCGTCCTCCGCTGCCTCCCAGATCCGCACCAGCCGCTCGCCCTCCGGGTACGGTAGCGGGCGCAGCAGCACCGCGTGGATGACGCTGAAGATCGCCGTGTTCGCACCGATCCCCAGCGCCAGCGTCACGATCGCCGCCAGCGTGAACCCCGGCGCCTTTACCAATCGACGCGCCGCCATGCGAAACGCGCTCACGAGATTCTCCATACCGCCCCTCGCTTTGCTGCCGAGCGTCAGCCACCTGGACGTCGATGATCACGACTGGATGATGACTGACAGTCAACCTGTCACCGTAACAGCCGAGAGTTGTATGAAAGAAGCTTGCCAACCGGGGTTGAGTTACATAATGCGTTCTATGATATCGACTTAGGGGGATCTTGCTTTCCACGACCGCTCGGCCCGAGTGTCCGATTCCGGACACTCGGGCCGCGCACGCGGACGCCGCAGGTTCCGCCTGGGTGTGCACCGCTGTCTTCTGCGCCCTGTCTGTTCACCCGGAGAGGAGCGCCAGCGCGTCCGAAGCCGAGTCGAAGGCATGAGTGATGGCGAGGGTGAGCAGCTGGTCAGTCGAGCTCGAGAGCGGTGAGGCGACGTAGCGCGGCTCGTGAGTTACTCGCTCCGCAGCGCCGCCATCGGGTCGGCCGTCGCGGCCCGGCGAGCCGGGACGTATGAGGCGAGGAGCGCGACGCCTCCGAGGAAGAGCGAGGCCATGGCAATCGTGGTCGTGTCGGTAGTGGTGATACCGAACACCAGGCTCTCCAAGAATCGCGACAACAGCAGCCCGGTTCCCACGCCCAGCACGATGCCCAAAGTTGCGAGCAGCATTCCATGCCTCAGTACCAGCCAGGCTACATCGCCGCCGCGCGCGCCCAGCGCGATGCGGATTCCCATCTCGCGGCGACGTTGTCCCACGGTATAGAGCATCGAGCTGTAGATCCCGCCCGCCGCCAGCAGGAAGGCGATCGCTCCGAACGTAGTCAGCAGAGCGGCATGGAACCGGGGCGCGGTGATCGATCGCGCGATACGCTCCTCCATCGTCGCCAGTTCGCCCAGCGGCAGATCGGAGTCGAGCTGGCGAACGGCGCGCTGCATACCCGACGCCACGCCGCCTGCAGGACCCTCGTACCGAGCGACCACATCGAGCAGCCCGATCCAATTGGCAAACGGCGCGAAGGGCACGTAGATGTGCAGACCCGCCTCGTCCCGCAAACGCCAGTGGTGGATGTCGCCCACAACACCGACCACGCGGAGATTTGTGCCGGCGAAGTGGGACAGCTCCAACGGCTGGCCCACCGCATCACCTTCCGGCCAAAAGCGGTCGGCGACGGACCGGTTGACGATCACGCTGACCGTCGCACCGACGTTACGCTCGACGCCCGGCTCGTATGCGATGGACCCGATGGCGCCGTCGGCCCGCTCGAAGGCCCGCCCCTGCAGCATGGTCGCGCCCAGCGCCTGGAAGTACTGGGGTGTGACCGGGTGAATGAACGTGATGATGCTGTCGGCGCCGCCGGCGAGCTGCGCGGTCGTCCTCCAACAGCAGCGGCCGCCGGCAAACGGCAATCGCCAGGACGCGCCGACCGCGGTGACGCCCGGCTCGCGAGCGATCCGAGCGAGCAGCGACTCGCTGAAGCGGGCGATCTCGTCGCCCTCGTAGCGCGATTCGAGATCGAGACGCAGCGTCATGGTCCTCTCCGGCTGGAAACCGGTGGTCACGTTGCGCAGGCGGATGAAGCTGTTGAATAGCAGGCCCGCGCCGATCAGCAGCACCAACGCAAGACCCACTTCGGCAACCACCAACCCGTTCCGCAACCTGAGGCGGCGGCGGCTTCCCGTCGTCTGTATTGCGCCCTCACGCAGCGCGGCCTGTACACCCAACCTGGCCGAGCTTGCGGCGGGAACGATGCCGAAGGCGATGCCGGTGAGCGCAGCCAGCGCCAGCGCGAAGGCGAGGACGCGGAAATCGAGGGCGACCTCGGCTAATCGAGGGACGCCGCCGGGGTCCAGCAGTTTGAACGCCTCGATACCCCAGTAGGCGACGACGATCCCCAAGGCGCCGCCCACCAGCGCCAGCCCGACGCTCTCGGTCAACAGCTGGACCAGGATTCGGACACGACCAGCGCCCAGCGCCCCGCGCAACGCGATCTCGTGCTCGCGGTCGGTTCCCCGGGCCAGGAAAAGGTTGGCGACGTTGGCGCAAGCGATGAGCAGCATGAAGACTACGGACCCCAGGAACATGAAGAGGGTGCCTGAGACATCCCCCACGGTCGCCTCCATCAGCGTGCGCATCCGGATGCCAAACAGGCTGCCGTCGCGCTCCTGATAGAAGTCGGGATACGCCGCGGCGAAGGCGACCTCGGCGGCCTCGATCTCGTCATCGGCAACGGCGTACGATACATCGGAGCGTAGCCGGGCCACGACCGAGAGGATGAACAGGTCGCGGGTCTGCACGTCGGAGCGGCCCAGATCGAGCGGGACGTACACGTCCACGCCCTCCAGGTCGAGGGCCTGCGAAGGGATGAAGTCCGGATCGACGATGCCTACTACGGTGAACGGGTCGCCGCCCAGCCGAATGGTCTTTCCGAGAATCGCCGAGTCGCCGCCCCAGCGCCGTGTCCACAGATCGTGGCTGAGCACGACCACCGGCGCCACCCCGTCCGAGTAGTCGTCCGCCGTGAGCAACCGGCCGTGAAGTGCGCGAGCGCCGAGCATCCCCAGAAGTCCGACGGTGACCTGGGCCGCATCCAGCCGCTCCGGTTCGCCCCCACCCGTCAGGTCCCGCGTGATCGTCCAAGCCGCACCCCACGCCTCGAACGATTTCAACCCGTCACGCCAATCGACATAGTCCGGGACCGGAACCGAGGACCCGTCGCGCGACAGAGTCACCAGCCGCTCCGAGTCGGGATAAGCGAGTGGCCGCAGCAGCACCGAGTCGACGATACTGAAGATCGCTGTGGTCGCTCCCGCGCCGATCGCCACCAGGAGTATCGTGGTGAGCGAGAAACTAGGCCGCTTGGTAAGCGTGCGGAACGCGTAACGTAGATCCTGGAGCAGGATAGCCATTCTCTCCTCCAACCTCACTCGGCGTCCGTGGTCAGCACCGCTCGACCGGCGGCCGCTCTTCCCTCGCCGGGCCCGCCACCGAGTCATCCCTTCCAATCGATCCCGCAGACCGAACACGAACAGATGGACCACAGAGCGACAGCATAGGCCCAGCGCCGCGCGCCGACCGCGCTCGGCGTAGACATCCTTGTACAGCTCGCGAAACAACCGAACGGCCTCGTCTCCATATTCACGCCGGAACTCTGCAGGGTAGACTCGCAGCAGGACCCGATACAGGCGCGCCGCACCCTCGACGCCCCAGACGCCGCGAGGTCGGTTCATATCGGATAGGTCTCCGATCGGGGGATCAACTTCTTGGCCCGCGCCGCCCGGGCGAGTCGGTCAAGCCGGGTCGCTTCCGCGGCCAGGACATGGCGGC
>JASFLD010000132.1:0-9161 GCA_050118275.1 Gemmatimonadales bacterium | reverse complement strand
GCGGACGGCTGCATGGACACGATCCGGAAACGGTTGGGGTATCGCATTATCTTGAAGGAAGCCCGGGTGCCGCCGGCCGTTCGAGTTGGTGAGCAGGTGGCCATAGAGGTCGTGCTGGAGAACGTCGGCTATGCGGCGATGTATCGGGAGCGCCCTGTCTATTTCGTGCTCGTAGGAGGAGGGAATCGTTACGAATTCGCCATTCCCTCCGTCGATCCCCGGCGGTGGGAGCCCGGTGCACAACAAACCATTCGGGCGAGCTTCCTGCTCCCCGAGTCCGTGCCGGCGGGCACCTATTCACTTTCGCTTTGGCTTCCCGATAGGGCGGTGTCTCTGAGAGATAGACCCGAGTACGCGGTCCGCTTCGCGAACCTGGGTGTTTGGGAGGCCGCCAGCGGTCTCAACATATTGGTGCCGGGCCTGGAGGTTCAGTAGATCATCGGGCTGGCGCCGCTGCCGGAGTTGTTCACCCAGAGTAACCGGATCGAGCTCAGACTCAGGTCGCAACGCCCGCTTCGATCGCGCAAATATCTGAGCGAACGCTGGCAGGCATGAATGACACCCTCTCCGACATTCTTGGCTTGGGGGTTGTCCTGGATGCGTACAGGGTATTAATCTTGCTACCCACTCTCGATATCACACGCTCGCACCGCCCTCCCACACGGTGCGAGGGACTGGCGGGCGTATCTGACGAGTGGGCCGGCTCTCCAAGTGAAGGTGACATCCCTGGAGTCTTGGAGTCTCGGCCGAGTTTGGTACAGCAAAGATGTACATTTATATGCCCCCTCGCCGCTTCCTTCTGCGTCTCGGAGCCTCCGCCGTCTGTGCCAGCGTCGTCCTGCTGGCGTCGTGCCGGGAGGACTCTTCGGGCCCGGACCGAATCTCGTCGGTCGCCTTCGTCAGACAGCCGAGCGGAGCAATCGCGGGCGAGGCCATCGAGCCACCCGTCGAGGTCATGCTGCGCTCTGCGTTGGGCCGTCCTCTCATGGGAACCGTCACCGTGTCGCTCGATCCCAATCCTTGCAGTTGGCAGCTCTCCGGGACTCTCACGGCGGAGGTCAGCGATACGACGGCGGTGTTTGGGGATCTGGCGCTGGACAAGGTGGGTCGCGGGTATGCACTCCGGGCTTCAGCCGATGGGGTGAGTGCTCTAAGCGCACCTTTCGACGTCAGCAGCGGCGTGGTCGGTGCGCCGGTGATCCTCGAGAACGTCCTGTGTACGAAGCCGAACCCGCAAGGCGACGGCGAGTCGCTCACCTACGTCCCCGAAGATGATAACTTTTGGATCGCGGACGACAACAATAATGCGATCTACGAGGTCGACCGACGAACCGGCACATATCGCTCGCAGATCACGCTGGAGACGATCCTCGATGTGTTGCCCGATGCCGGGCAATGTGATGATGAGGATGACGATCCGAACACGCATTGCTCCTACGTTAACGAGATCGAGCTGTTGGCCTATGACCCGGACGGGCGCTCACTGTATTTGGTCAATACCGTCAACACGCCAGGGATCGACAGACCGGCCATCTTCCGGTTGAGGAAGGAGGCGTGCACCGGGTGCTTCGCGCCGGAGAGCTGGCAACCACTACCCACCGAACCCTCTTACTGGAGTATTTTTGCGGTGGAGGGCGAGTTGTATTTGGCGATCGGCAAATGCATATATGCCTACGACTACGATACCAACCGGCTGGCGACTGTCGATGCTGACGGAGACTCGCTCCCACCGGCCTACGAGACATCCAGTTCGATTCTGGCCTTGAGCTTTGATGGAACATTCATGTGGATACTGACGCACAGTCGCCTCCTCTACCAGGTCAGCTGGGCCACGCGCACCGAGCGCCGGAGCTATGAACTGGACGGTTTCGGCTTCTCGTTGCCCCGGGGCATGGAGGTCGTGAACGATACGATCTACGTTCTCGAGGGCGATGTTCCCAACCCCATCTACGTGCTGAGTCAGCGGCAACCCTGACCTGCACCTACTCGGCGCGCGCGCGGCGTCCGATATCCAACGCTACCCCCAGACGCGCATAGCGCGCGGCTTCCACTCTCGAGCAGGGCCTCCGGATCCCCTCGAACGTGGCGCCAACGTCCTCGCTGGCGGCTGTTCTGCAGGCCGGTCGGCGTCGTTCTTGCGATGATCGATTGTCGCGGCTCGCTGCGCCGCAAAGCGCAGGGCGCCTGATGAACTTCCCGCCTGAATTCTGGCGCACCTAACAAGCACATCGGCCGTGGTTCGGAAGTTGGCGTTCGATGAGGAACCGAGGGCTCTGGCCGAGGGGCGATCCCCACTGCTGAGGTGCGGTGAACCCATCAATCAACGTATGGCTGACCACCGCGATGGACAGGATTAGCACCACCCTGGTTCGAATAATGTGGCAAGCGTGCTGCACTGTTGTCGTCGCGGGCAAGCAACGGAATCCAGTCGTGGTTACCCAAGTAACAGAAAGAGGAGGCACTTTCCCATGTCGACGCTGAATCGTACATCCTCCTCCCGCCTTCTTGTTGGTGCTGTCTGTGCCAGCCTGGCCGCGGCGATGGCCTGTGGTGGGGACACCACGGGACCGGGCCCATCGCTCGTCTTCATTACGCAGCCTGGCGGAGCCATCGCGGGCGAGCCTATCGACCCGGCTGTCGAGGTCATGGTGCGCTCGGCGTCCGGCCGCCCTCTGGGCGGAACCGTGACCCTGGCGCTCGATAACAACCCATGCGGCTTTCAGCTTTCCGGGAGACTTACGGCGGAAGTGAGCGACACCACCGCCGTCTTCGCGGATCTCACGGTCGGCCAGGTGGGCAAGGGATTCGCGCTCCGAGCGTCCTACAATGGGGCGAGCGCGATGAGCGAGCCGTTCGATGTACGCAGCGGCGTCGTAACGGAGTTCTTGACGCTCGAGAATGCCGTGTGCCTCGAGGTAGAGTTCCACGGGGACGGCGAATCGCTCACGTACGTTCCAGAAGACAATAGCTTCCTGATCGCCGACGACAACCAGGAGTTGATCTACGAGGTCGACCCCAAGACGGGCCAGCATGGGTCGGAGATCATGCTAGGCGCGATACTCGAGGCGCTGCCCGATGCGGGGCAGTGCGACGATGGGGACGGGAACCCGAGCACGTTCTGCTCTTACGTGGACAATTTCGAGTTGTTGGAGTATGACCCCGCCAGCCGTTTACTGTATGTGGTCAACACCGTCGATACCCCAACCGACAGACCAGCCATTTTCCGGCTATCCAAGGGGGCGTGCGCAGGTTGCTTCACGCCGGTGAGCTGGCAACCCCTTCCCCTTGGTCCATCGTACCGCAGCCTCATCGTTGCGGATGGCCAGATGTACCTGGCGCTGACCACCAGCCTCTATCCCTACGACTATGAGACGAATCAGTTGGCCAATGTCGATGCGATAGGGAACGCGCTCCCCCCGACGTACGCGACATCCAGCTCGGTGTCGGGTCTGAGCTTCGATGGGACGTACATGTGGATCCTCACGAGAAGCCGCGTGCTTCACCAGGTCGAGTGGGCGACGCTTACCGAGCAACGAATGTTCGATCTCGACGCGTTCGGCTTCTCGCTGCCGCGAGGGGCCGAGGTCGTACGCGATACGATCTATATCGTCGAGGGAGATATTCCAAACCTCATCTACGTGCTCACCCAAGTACCGTGACGCGTGGGCTCCGGTGAGCGTGCGGCTCTTTCGTACCAGAAAACGATTGGCACGCTTTCGGCAGGGACTCGGGCGGATGTGACTGGTGGACTCTTGATTCGCTTGCTCTCGTTTCGCCGAATCTGTTGTCACTTCCTCCTCTCGCTGGGGTTCCTCGTTGCTCAGACAGCGCGGCCAGTCCTTGGGCATGGACAGGAGGCGGCGAGTTCCAGTCGAGAACCTGGCACCTCGTCCGGTGGGGTCGTGCTCGTTGGTGCGGGTGACATTGGCAGCTGTCACGGCCGCGGCGCCGAGCGAACCGCTGCGCTCCTCGATGGGATAGCGGGAACGGTCTTCACCACCGGCGACAACGCTTACCCGGACGGATCGGCGGAGGATTTCGCCAACTGCTACGACCCCAGCTGGGGCCGGCACAAGGCCCGCACGCGCCCGACACCTGGGAATCACGATTATCACACGCCGGGCGCCGCGGCCTACTTCGATTACTTTGGTGCCAACGCTGGGGACCCCAGCACCGGCTACTACAGCTACGATCTCGGTGATTGGCACGTCATCGCGCTCAACAGCGGAATCGACATGAGCGCCGGCTCGCCCCAAGAGCAGTGGCTGCGGGCCGATTTAGCCGCCAACAATCACGCTTGCACGATAGCCTACTGGCATCGGCCGCGCTTCAGCTCTGCGGAGACACACGGCAGTTCCAGGAGACCGAAGGCCGTCTGGGATGCCCTCTACGAATACCACGCCGAGATCGTGGTGAACGGGCACGACCACATCTACGAGCGGTTCGCTCCCCAAACGCCCGACGGCGAGCTGGACCGGGCGCGCGGCATCCGGCAGTTCACTGTGGGCACGGGCGGAGCCGGGCTCCGTCGCTTCTCCACACTGCTCCCGAATAGCGAAGCGCACAACGACCGGGCGCACGGTGTCCTCAAGCTCACGCTGTTTCCCGGGAGCTACGGGTGGGAGTTCGTCGCGGTGGAGGGCGCGGCCTACGCGGACTCCGGGACCGGTGTCTGCCACGATGCGGGGCGGCTTCCGAATCAGCCGCCCATCCCCAGCACCGGAGGCCCCTATGTCTCGGAAGGCACGGTCAGCTTCGACGCGGGAGCCTCTCGCGACCCCGAGGGCAACACGCCGCTGGGCTATGACTGGGATTTCGGTGACGGCTCCCGGGGGGCCGGTGCGACGCCGACCCACACCTACGGCGCCGACGGTGTCTATACAGTCACGCTCATCGTCACAGATGTCTCAGGGGCGGCCAGCGCTCCGGCGCGCACCACGGCCACGATCGGGAACCGACCGCCGGCCGTGCATTTGGGCACCGACCTCACCGCCACTCCCAAGATTCCGATCATCCTGAAGGCCTCGTTCGACGACCCCAGCGCCGACGACGGCCCTTGGAGCCACACGATCGACTGGGGTGACGGCACGGTAGAGGGAAACAGCACTACCGCGAACTCGATCATCGCCGGACACACATTCGCTGCCCCCGGCGTGTACACCGTCGTGGCGACCGTCGCTGACAAAGACGGGGCCATGGGGAGCGACACGCTTCGGGTCTCCGTCCTCCCAGCCGAGCCGGTGCTGGTGGGTGCCGGCAACATCGTGAGATGCAGCAGCGACCACGACGAGGCCACGGCGCGGCTGCTCGATGGAATAGCCGGCACCGTGATCACATTGGGCGATAATGTGTACGATTCGGCCTCCATCGCGGAATTCGAAAACTGCTACGCTCCCACCTGGGGACGGCACAAGGCGCGTACTCGACCGGTCCCGGGCAACCATGATTACCGGACGGAGGGGGCGGCCGGCTACTTCGAGTATTTCGGCGCGGCGGCCGGCGATCCGGACAAGGGCTACTACAGCTATGACATCGGAGCGTGGCACGTCATCGCCCTCAACTCTCGCATTAGCATGCGCGCTGGCTCTGTCCAGGAGCGTTGGCTGCGCGCCGATCTGACTGCGAGCAAGAGCCTGTGTACGCTCGCCTACTTCCACGACGCCCGCTTCTATTCGGCAGGGAGCGATGGGGTCAGCTCGGCCGTGAAGCCCGCGTGGGATGCACTGTACGAAGCGGGAGCGGAGGTGGTGCTCAACTCCGAGCGACGTTTCTACGAGCGGTTCGCACCCCAGACGCCTGACGGCGAAGCCGATCCAAGCTGGGGGATTCGGCAATTCATCGTCGGCACGGGCGGCTGGAGCTCGGGATCGTTCGGCACCGTCCGACCGAACAGCGAGGTGCGCGAGGGCCATACCTTCGGCGTTCTCAAGCTCACACTGCACGATTCGGCCTATGATTGGGAGTTCATCCCCGTCGCAGGCGAACCCTTCCGCGACTCCGGTTCGGGCATATGTCACGGCCCGCCCGGTAACTAAGTCCGAGTGCCAGCTTTGCTGGAAGGTGCGCGGCTGATGAGGCGTGGACCGAAGGCGGCCGGAAGCGTTGCTGTCGGGCCGAAATCGGGCCGGGAGGCAAGGTACCAGCCTGGACGCCGAGCGGCCCTTTTCTTGCATAAACAAGGCCGCGGACCGCGCTCCGCGGGAGACCGCAGAACCAGCACCCGCCACTTCGCTGGGCTTCTATGAACCCATACAGATTGTTCTCTATGACACAGAAAGAGATCTTCTGCACGCTTGGCCCTTCATCGCTGAATGACGGGGTGATCGCGCGGCTCGAGGAGTTGGGCGCGCGGCTGTTCCGCCTGAACCTGTCTCACACGAAGGTCGAGGACCTCGCCGAGATTATCGCCTACGTGCACAGCCGGACGTCAGTTCCTCTCTGCCTCGATACTGAAGGAGCCCAGGTCCGGACGGGCACATTCGTCGATCGTGTGATCGCGCTGCGGGAGAGCAGCGTTGTGCGGATGAAACGCATCCTGGTGCCTGGCGACGCGGGCGCGTTCAACCTGTATCCGCTCAACATCGTGAACCAACTGGTGGAAGGCGACTTTCTCAAAGTCGACAGTCAAGTCTTGCTCCAGGTGATCGCTCTCGAGCGAGACGGCGTAGCCGCGCGAGTCGTGGCCGGTGGCGATATCGGCCGGAACAAGGCGGTCACTGTGGAGCGCAGCATTCCAATGCCTCCGCTGACCGAGAAGGATCGCCAGGCGCTGGCGATCGGGCGGGAAATGGGTATTCGCCACGTGGCCCTATCCTTCGCGAGCCGGGCCTCGGACTTGGACGAGATTCGTGGGGCGTTTATCCGCGATGCCTTCGTGTTCGCGAAGATAGAGAATCGGAACGGGCTCCGAGACCTCCGGGCGATTACGGCTGCGGCGGACGCCATCCTCATCGACCGTGGTGATCTGTCACGTGAGGTTCCCGTCGAGCAGATTCCGCGGCTTCAGAAGCGCATCATTCGAGCCGCCAAGCAGGCAGGAATCAAGGTCTATGTGGCGACCAATCTGATGGAGTCGATGGTCACCCAGCCTGCGCCGACGCGTGCGGAAGTGAACGACGTCTACAATACGCTCGCCGATGGGGCCGACGGCCTGGTATTGGCTGCGGAAACCGCGATTGGCGACTTCCCGGTAGGCTGCGGGAGTATGGTGGTCAAGATCATCCGCGAGTTCGAGGAGGAATCTTGGGGCACGACCAGTCACATGCCGACGCCAGCCATTTCGCTGCTCGTCGATCCGCACGGCGGCCGCCTCGTCGATCGCGTCGCCGAACCCGGGGACGTACCCGATCCGGCGGCGCTACCCTCGCTGGTCGTCGACAACACGGTCCTGATGGATTGTGAGCAGATCGCCAACGGGACCTATTCGCCATTGACCGGGTTCATGGGCCGGGACACGTTGCAAAGCGTTCTCGACGGCTGTCGACTCCCCAACGGCCTGCCCTGGACAATGCCGATCCTTCTTCAGGTACCGAAATACAGCCTGGCGGGATTCCGCGAGGGAGAGCGGATCGCGCTGCGCAGCGATTCCGGTGACATCCACGCCGTCCTCGATGTCGCCGAGATCTATTCTCTCGATTTGGAGGAGTTGTTCACGAAGTGGTTTGGAACCTCTTCTGCAGCGCATCCCGGCGTCGCCAGACTGCACAAGGACGACAGCGTCTTCATCGGCGGTGACATCCTCTTGCTGAAGCCGCTGGCATCGGGGCTGTCGCAATACAAGCTGACGCCCGCACAGACGAGATTTGTGTTCAATCAGAAGGCTTGGACGAGAGTCGTAGGTTTCCACACTCGAAACGTGCCGCATCGCGCCCACGAGTTCATTCAGCACCAGGCTTTGAAGATGACACACGCCGACGGGCTGCTGATCAGTCCGGTCATCGGATCGCCAAAGGTCGGCGACTTCATGCCTGACTGGATAATGAAGAGCTACCGTCTGATGATCGATTTCGGCATCTATCCGCGCGACAAGGTACTACTCACCTGCTTTGCCACGTACCCCCGTTTCTGTGGGCCGCGCGAGGCCGTCTTTACCGCGATCTGCCGCAAGAACATGGGGTGCTCACACTTCATCGTCGGGAGGGATCACACCGGCGTCGGTGATTTCTACAGTGATGCGGAGACACGTGAGCTTTTCGCCAGTCTCGATGATATCGGGATAACCCCGCTGTTCTTCGACGTGATTGGCTACGATCCGCGAACGCGGAGCTACTGTCCGCTCGATGACAACGGGACGATTCCCATCAGCGGTTCCGAGATGCGCAAATCCTTGAAAGAGGGCGTTTCGTTGCCGGGGTGGTATATGCGGGACAACGTACAGCAGATGCTGCGAGCCGCGATCGGGAATGGAGAGCGGATCCTCTACGAAGCCGTGGACGAGCAAAGCGAGGCGCTGGCCGGCGCGCTCGGGGACGACGCGGACGAGTAGAATCGGCCTCAGCGCGCCTGGTTCCGGCGGCCCGAGCCGGCAGGCTGACGCACGCGCCCAGCGAGCCGGCGCTTCGTTCTTGTATTCCAGTCGCGCCCCCTCCCGCATGCGAGAGGGGGTCGCTTTCTCAATTGCTCGTCACAGTCAGGCCGCCCACCAAGACGCCGGACGAACCGGCGGGATTACTCACCCGCACATCCCATAGCCGGTTCCGTGGCGGACCGCCGTTCTTCACCGTCACGGTCGCGCTGATCGCATTCTCGTCCACCATTAGCACCGTTGCGTACGGCGCCGGCCCAGTGCCGTTCTCGAAAGTCACCGTGGCGCCCAGCGCGAAGCCAGAGCCGGTGATCGTTACGTCGATGGAGCGACCTTCCGCTATGCTGTTGGGCAGGATCGCGGAAACTATCACCCCGGCCGGCGGCTCACTTGTCGTCGCGACGTCGGAGAACGTGTCTGCTGCCCCTTGGTCATCGGTCACCGTCAGCGTCACCGTGTAGTCGCCCGCCGCCGCGTAGGTGTGCGTCGGGTTCTGCTCCGTCGAGCTCCCGCCGTCACCGAAGCTCCAGTCCCAGGACGTCACCGTCCCGTCGGGATCGCTGCTCCCATCCGTGAACAGGACGCTCAGGTCCGTCGCCAACCAGCTGAAGCTCGCCGTGGGCGGCTGGTTCGCGGG
>JASFLD010000131.1:0-9255 GCA_050118275.1 Gemmatimonadales bacterium | reverse complement strand
GCTCAGCTCCGCGGCCCGCAGACCCTCGTCGGTACCGATCGTGACCGGGTCGCCGTCCCAGCCCTCGACGATGTTCAGACGATACAGCGCCAACGCGAACATTGAATCCGCCTCGAGCGCACGACTGTAGCTGTCGTGCGCGGCGCGCCATTTCCCCAGCCTGTATTGCTGTTCACCCTCCAGGTAGGCACGGATCGCCGGGAGCGAGCGAGACGTCACGGATCGTAGATCGAGCTGGGGTATGTCGGTCCCTTCGGGCAGCACGCGTGTCCGCAGGATCTCGACGCTCAAGTCATCGACCAAACTGAGAATGCTGTCTGCCACGCCTTCCACTTGCGCGCGCCCCAACGACTCCCGACTTCCCGTATCGAAGACCTCGGCGGCCAACCGCACGGCGCCACCGCCCAGCGCCACGGCGCTGCCAATCACCGCGAAGCTGGCTCCCGCTTCGTCCGCCACGGCGAGCGCTGCGTCTCGATCTGGCGCCTCGGCGGCTTCGCCAAACGCACGGCGCCAGCGACTCATCACGTTACGCGGATCGACGGCCCGCAGTCCCGCCACGCCGTCCAAGTCCGGCACCAGCAGGTCTATGATCCCCTCGCGCCAAAAATCCATCTCGGGGCCGACGGCCCGAAAGGGGAGCACGGCCACGCCGGGAGCCACCGACTCGGATGGCGCCGGGGTCCCCGAACTCCCTGTCGGGGGATTGAACAATACGAAGAGACCCGCGAAGCCGAAGAGGAGACAGAAGGCCATGACGCCGACGAGAGCAGTCCGGCCCCAGGTGAGGCGCGGCAAACGTCCGCGGGCAACGGTCTCCTTGATGTCGACCAAGTCAACTTCCCACGGCGGCCGCACGCTTTCCGGCGTCTTTGACTCCGCCGCGCGCATCTGGACCCAGGCGGTGGTCCCCAGAGTGACGAGACCGATGAGCAGAAGTAGGATTGTGGCCTGGAAAAACCAGCCGGGCAGCCCGAACTCGTCGATGAAGACGCTGGCGATCTCGAGGACCAGCCAGGAGGCGCCTGCATAGACGACCAATACCTGTACGATCTGGGCCTGCTTGACGCGCGACCAGAGGCTGGGGCTCATAATGACAGAAAATGGATGGCGGCTGGCCAGTTTTGCAAGTCTCAGGTCGGCGCTACGCCGCCTCGCTCGTAGATACGGCGTACAGTCTCAATCGTGTCGGCCTGATCCGCTGACTTGTCCGCCCTGTAGCGCCTCACACGTGCGAATCGCAGCGCCAATCCGCCCGGATGCTTGGGACTGGCTTGCACGCCGTCGAAGGCGATCTCCACCACCATTTCAGGGCGGACGTAGACGGTCCTCTCGTCCCGGCCGACCTCCAGCTCCTGGAGCCTGCGGGTCTGCCACTCGAGCATCTCGTCAGTCAGGCCTTTAAATGTCTTGCCAAGCATCACGAAGCCGTCGGCGGCGGGATCGCGAGCGCCCAGGTGCAGGTTGCTCAGCCAGCCGCGCCGCCGGCCGGAGCCCCATTCGGCGGCGAGTACGACCAGGTCGAGGGTGTGAGAGGGCTTCAGCTTGAGCCACGACTTTCCGCGCCGGCCAGCCTCGTACGGCGTATCCAGCGACTTGACCATGATCCCTTCATGTCCCGCGGCAAGGGCCGAGCGCAGAAAACGCTCGACCTCCTGTTTATCCGCTGTAATCCGTCGCGGCACGAGCAGCGATCCCGGCAGCGCCGCCGCGAGCGCGCTCACCCGCTCACCGGCCGGCTGATCCACCAGGCTATCTCCGTTCAGATACAAACAGTCGAAATAGTAGGCCGACAGTGGCAGTTCATCGCGCACGCGCTTGACATCGCGCTTGCGTCCGAATCTCCTCATGGTCACCTGGAACGGCTGCGGCCGGCCATCGGATCTGAAGGCGAGCGCCTCGCCGTCGAGAATGATCTCGCGGACGGGTAGTGTTCGCACGCGCTGGACCAATTCCGGCACGGCGGCGGTCACGTCGTTCAACTGCCGCGTGTAAACCCGCACGTCCTCAGCGGATCGATGGACCTGAACTCGGGCACCGTCCAGCTTGTACTCGATCCCCGCCCTCTCCAGGCGATCGAGCGCATCGTCCACCTCGTCGGCGGTTTGGGCCAGCATGGGCTGGACGGGCCGGAACAGCTGAATCGAGAACCGAGCCAGAGCCGACCGGCCCTCCGTGAGCGCGGCGCGGGCGACCACTCCCAGATCGCCGCTGAACATCAGCGCCCGGCGGACCGCAGCCCCCGCGACGCCCGCCGCCTTCGCGATAGCTTCAACCACCAACCCTTCCGTCGCCCCCTGTCGAAGCTCTCCGAGCAGCAAGCGCGCGAGGAAATCTCGCTCGTCGCGGGTGGCGCGAGCGAGCAGTTCATGCAACAAGCGAAGGCGGCGCGAGGTCGAGCCGGTGCCCGAGATCGCCGCGATCGTGTCGAGCGATCCATCGACGTCGCTGAGTGTGAGCGTCGGCCGAGCGATATGAGTGTCCGGAAGGGCGGCCCGTAGCTTGGAAGGCCCGATGCCGATACGCCCCTGAGGAATCACGCCCGACAGGTAAGCGCTGGCCACTCGGATTTCGCGCGGCTCGAGTCGTTCGAGCGTCGCGGCGAGTTCCTCGATCTTCTCCCGGCGGGAGCGCGTTCCCGCCACCCGCCGGGAAGTCTCGACTATGTCCTGTAACCTCAAGGCCAGCCTAGAAAGCGCCGAATTTGGCCGTCACCTGCCCGTACAGCGCGCTGAAGTCGCCGTCGTCATACCCCGGATTGTCCACGGCGGTGACCCAGCGGTAACCGACGCCTGCGCTCAGACGGAAGAACTTCGTGATATTCAACTCGCCGTTCAATGCCGGTTCCATGACGAAGACCGACTCCTCTTCCAAGACAGTGCCACTCAGGCCGCCACCGCCGATCAGCAAGTAGACGGTAAAATGCACCAGGTTGTCCGAGCTGTTGATGTACTCCAGCTCCAGTCCGCCGTAGCCGAACTCGACATCCCGGCCGACGAGCGAGTCGCTGAATCGGATGTCGTTGGCCAGGCCGTACCCACCGGCTCCGATGACGAAAGTATGGTTGACGATCCAGCCGCCGCGACCACCGGCAAAGACGGCGAACTCGTTCGCGACCTCACTGAACTTTACGACGGGCCCACCGAAGCCGCCCGAATGGAAATCCTCGCTCACAAGGGTCTTCTCTTGGGCATATGCCGGAACTGCCCAAGCCAACGCCACCGCGCAAAGCAACAATCGTTTCATTGCTACTCCTCCAATGAGGGGCACGAGGATTTCGAAGACGGTAGTGATAACCGGATCACCTACTCCAAACGCACTACGACACGATGGCGCTTGGATGTTTCGCGAGCCGAACGCGTGAAGGCGTGGATCCGGCAAAGGTCCGTTGCACGCCGCCGACGGCATTCGGCGATGCATCGTTGAGTTTTGATGAAAGGGTGGGCGACAGTCTGCGACTACAGGGTGCAGCGGAATCCGAACATCAGGAGCGGTTCGAGCTTGGGCTGACCAACCGCAGCGTCGGCATCGGAGTAGGTGTAATCATTCCGCGGGTTCACGTTGGTCTCGTCGGGGCTGTACGAGGTGTCATGGCCGCTCAGACGGCTGGAGAAGAAGTAGTCGACGCCGGCGCTGACCAGCAGATCGACCCGTCGACTCATCGCCAAATAGCTTTCGAGACCGGCGCCAACACCCCAGTTGTTGCTCGTGACGTCGAAGTCCTCGTTGCCACCGATGAACTCGAAGTTCCCATTGAAGCGGGCGTGACGGATTCCACCATATAGCTGAGACCTTGAGAGCGAAAGGACTCGTACAGGATACAGCACGTCCAGTTCCAACGACCAAGCATGGCCGCTTTCCTGGGGAACCCCGTTGGTGGCGTCGTTGATGAAGACGCTCCGCGCCGCCAACGGCTCGCCCGCGTCGACAGCGGTGTAACCGATCCCGAACCTGGCTGTCACAGGGAAGCTGGGAGTGAAGCCCGAGACCATTCCAATCGCCTTGATTCCGACCCCTGATCGATACCCAACAGTCAGGCCCGCCGACCACTGCACCAAGCCGGCATCGTCTTCGCCGACCACCTGTGCTACCGATGCCGAGGCGATCGGCAGACTCCCCGCCAGACCGACGACGGCCCCCGCGATCATGCGCAGAGCGCGTCGGTTCACGGTCATCACTCGGAGTCGGCGGGCCCCAGACTGGTGAAGTCCGGTACCCGACCTCGATAGCCGAGGAACGCGGCGATCCGCTCCAGCGGCGGCCAGTCAACCGGATCGATCGAGTAAGCGACCCGAAGGTTTCCGGTACCGCCGCCTCGCACACCCAGCATCTCCTGCAGGATCGCCTGACTCTTGAGAGCGGAAACATCGTCGCGGAAACGAGTGAAAAGGTGGTCGTACCCGAGGATCGCATCGGAGTGGCGGCCAGCCAGCGCATCGCGGTCGGCAGCCAGTCGCAACCGTTCGCGCTGGGACAATCGACTCCTATTCTCCCAAGCGAGATTCAACGCCTGTTGCGCAAGGACACGTTGGCCGTTGAGGCTGTACGCCTCGCCGAGTAAGCGGTAGGCGGCCGCGAAGGCAGAGTCGCTGGTCGTGGCCTGCTTGGCAGCCTGGATGGCCCGACGATAATCGGACCGAAACAGATGCGTCCGAGCCTCGGAATAGGCTCGAGCCGCGGGCAGAGATCGCGTCAGGAAGGGCGTCTCTTGTTCCGCGGGGCCGCCCGTGACCGGGCCACCCAACTTCACGGCCAGGTGCGCCGCGGCTTCGCCGATGGCTCCGAGCAATCCTCGGTCACCGATCTCGACGGCAAACTCGTACAACTCATCGCCCACCGAATCGTGGACGACGATCACCAAATTGTGCACGCTGTCCTGGCGAATGATTTCGCCGGTGATGATCGCAGCCGAACCAGTGGTGCGGCCCAGACTCAGTGCGCGAATCGCTGGAAGCGCCAATTCTCCAGTCTCATCACTCCCCGCCTGGATCAGCGTCCGCTCTCTCTGTGCAACGATGAATCCGCCCGCCCGAGCCAACTCACCCTCCAGCACCAAGGCCAGCACGTGACCGAGTTCCTCTTCCCCATCTAGCCGACCGGCGATGTCAGCGACCAGAACGCGTGAGCCCGGCTCGATGAGCGAGCCGGAGAGCAGCCGGTCAAACTTTTCGACCGGCCCTTTCACGAAGCCGGGCAGCGAGACACTTGGCAGCGTCACGAGGGGCCCGGAGAGTTTCGGGACAGAGATCTTGGGGAGCGAAACACCGGGGTCCGTCTCCTCCTGGATATCGGTCTCCCGCGCGACGATATCGGTCTCCTGCGGCCCCTGTCCCTCAGTTTCGTCGCCAGCCTCTGTCGCCTTTGATGTGACGGGCGTCTGCGATGCGACCGGCGCCGGTTCATCCTTATTGAAGCTACCTACCACGTCCCAACCGATGGGCATCATCATCACTGCTGCTACCGATACGGACAGAGGAATGGCGGCGTATTGCCAATGTCGCGCCGTATAGCGCATGGCCGGGAGGAGCAATCCGGAAACCCGGCGCAGGATAGACCAGATGATGCCGAACACCTTCACCGACCCGGTGGCGCAGGCACGCCCCACCGTACGCGAGACCCGAATGACCTTCCCCGAGGCGCGCACAATGCCCGCGCCCGACTTTCTTTTCCGTTGCCGCTCGCCCCGCCTGACAACCTCCGGCGCAACGAAGACCTGCTCGGCTCTCAGACTTGCTCTCGGCGGAGCGGTCCGAGATCGAGCCTCAGTGATGCCCGCCGCCGTTCGCCGGGGGGCCTGCTCGTGTGGCGATGAGGCGGGACGCGCGGTCTGTGGTCTGGCTCGCGTCGTCTGCTGTGCTCGCCGATCTTGATCGGGCACGCTGGTGGGTCGCTTCGGTGTCGCCGAGCGCGGAGGCGGCCCAGCGACACGAGAACGCTCGGGTCGCGCGCGCGCTGTCCTCTGATGCGCCGGGGCCGTCGGTCGTGCAACCTGGGGGTCGGGCCGTGGGCGATCGACGCCCGGTCGGACGCGACCTCTCCCTCGCCCTGCCCCGACCGTTCGCCGCGTCAGCTCCGCTCCGCCCGCCACGGCTCCTTTGGTGACTCGCGCACCGCCGGCGACAGCGCTGCGGGTGGCCCGGGCTCCGCCCGCTACCACGCTTCTCGTCGCCCGAGCACCGCCCGTCATCACGCCCCACACCCCCCGGGCACCGCCCGCAATCGCGCTGCCGGTGGCACGGCTACCGCCGGCCACCGCACTCCCCGCACTCCGGCCTCCACTGAACCCAGCACGCAGGACGGCGCCGCCGACCTGAGCACCGACACGAGAGCACTGTACGGTAAGAGCCCAGCCGTACTTCGACACGGCGACGATGATCGCCGCCATGGTCTGGATGGTCAGTAGGATGATCGCCACAAGATGGTTGAGCGTACCCTCGTACGTCTCCACCGCAGTCCGCGATGTCATCCGCGCCCACCAGGTCTTCGTCGTGTAGACGAAGGCCGAATCGGTGAACAGATCCTGATCCGTCTTCGACTTCTTCTTTACGTGATAGACCGGCTTGCCCAAGCGCGAGCCCGAGCCGCCCGAGCCGGAATTAGAAAAACTCGATCGTCCGCGGCCGGACATAGCCATCGCCGTGGCCCCTCTCAGTATGTCATTGCTGGGAGTCGTCTGGCCATCACGAGCTCCTCTGGAACGAACCCGCCACGCGGACCTCGGGAATCCGGCCACTGGGGACCTCGCCCGCAGACGGTCGCGAGACGCGTGCTGTACCGTCCCGTCGGAGCAGCCACATCCATGCCAGTATCCAATGCGCTGTTTAACAACAACTTACGGGCTACGAAGGACCGTGCGACGGGTCACTTTTTTCAGGTGGGCCGAAAAGATTTGCCTCGGACCCGACTCGCTTGGCATCCTCCCGCACGTGTCAAGGGCTGGACGGAATCCGGGCCGGCGGCAGCGGGCGGGAACCGGTGCTCAGTCGCGGAGCGCGGCTGCCGCCTGCTGAACCAACTGCTGATTCGAATCGGTGCGCTTCATAATCGACAACAGCTCGCTCATCGCATCGACCGGCGATGCCTGAGCCAGTCGGTGACGGATCGCCCGCGAGACAGCCAACGCCTCCGGAGAGAGGAGCAGCTCCTCGCGACGCGTCGAGCTCGCATTCAAATCGATGGCCGGGAAGATGCGCCGATCCGCCAGCTCGCGACTCAAGACCAGTTCGCTGTTGCCCGTTCCCTTGAACTCTTCGAAGATCACATCATCCATGCGCGAGCCGGTATCGACGAGCGCGGTGGCGATGATGGTGAGTGAGCCGCTTCCCTTCGCGGGGTCGACCTTGCGGGCGCTGCCGAGGAAGCGCTTCGGTTTGTCCATCGACGAGGCGTCGAGGCCGCCTGAAAGCGTTCGGCCGGATCCGCGCTCCACGTTGTTGTAGGCACGGGCGAGTCGGGTGATCGAGTCGAGGATGATTACGACGTCCTCGCCCAACTCGACCCGGCGGCGTGCGCGCTCCAACGTCAATTCGGCCAGGCCGACGTGTCGTTCCGCCGGGAAGTCGAAGCTCGAGGCGACAACCTCCCCGAAGCCGCACATCTCCATCTCGGTGACTTCCTCCGGCCGCTCGTCGACCAGCAGTATGTACAACGTGGCGTCAGGCCGGTTCTTCACGATGCCCTCGGCCAGGGCTTGCAGCACCATCGTCTTTCCGGCTTTGGCCGGGGCCACAATCATCGCCCGCTGGCCCAAACCCACCGGGCAGATCAGGTCGATCACCCGATTGGTGTAGTCGGGGCCGCCGAGCCGCTGCAGTCCACAGTCGAGCGTCAGCTGCTCGTTCGGATGGATCGCCGTCAAATCCCGAAACTGCGGGCGCCGCTTGTTCTCTGCTGGGTCGCGTCCGTTGATCGCGGTCGGCTTGGTGAGCGAGCGGCTCTTTCCCCGCCCGGAGGGCTCGCCGACTTCTCCGGCGAGCTCGTCGCCTGTGCGCAGCCCGAACTGCTGGATGAGCTTGCGGCCGACATGGATGTCGCCGCGCGCCGGCAGATAGGTGTTCTCCTGCCGTCGGATGAAACCGGCGCTTTTTGGAGTCAGCTCCAATACGCCAAGGACTGGTGTGTCAGTCACGAGGTACTCGTACGATGCAAATGTTGTGAAGGACGGCCGTAGCCGGATACTCGTTTCGTTAGTGTCGAAAGGGTGCGGGTGGTCCATGGTGGAGTGGACCGTTCCCTGAACCTATCTGCTCATTGGCGGTGCGCAAGACGCAGGCGCCCGGGAAACTCCTCAGTTCTTGTGGCGGAACGTAATGCGACCCCGGGTCAAATCGTAGGGCGACACCTCCACGGTGACGCGGTCGCCGGCAAGGACGCGGATTCGGTTCCGTCTCATCCGTCCGGCAATCGTCGACAACACCGTGTGCCCATTCTCGAGGAGGACGCGGAACGTGGCGTTCGGAAGCACCTCGGTCACGGTCCCCTGAAGTTCGATTGCGTCTTTTTTTGTCATTCGCCCTCGTGTGTGCCGCTCATCGTGTTTGGTGGCGGAGCCGATGGCGAAGGGGGCCGCCCGCTGGTTGCGGAGGCCCCCTCCACATCGTCGTGAGTCCTTGCCTATTCGCCCTCGAGCTTGGCTACGTTCTCGGCAGCCGGGCCCTTGTCGTTCTCCACGAGATCGAACTCCACCCGCTCACCTTCCTTGAGCGACCTGAAGCCATCACCCGCGATAGCCGAGTAGTGGACGAAGCAGTCCTTGTCACTGCCTTCCGGCGTGATGAACCCATAGCCCTTGCCATCGTTGAACCACTTGACGACTCCGCTCGTACGCATTGCCCTACACCCTCACTCGTTGAGCAGCCACGGTGCGACGGCATCGCGACTGCGGTCCTACGCGGATCGACCCCCGCGCGGGGTTGCCTCGGGGAGCGCAGGGGGACAGCTCCCTGGGGCGGCGGACTTCCTGGGTACAAAAAAAGGGGATGGGCCCGGAAGCCCCTCCCGTTTCAATCCACCCAGCACTACCTCAGTCTGAACAGCATCAACGTACTATCTGCCTCAAATCCCCTGAACTTCGTCCAGAAATAGTACCCCGGGGGGCCGGGTGTGTAAAGCAGCGCCGGGGCCACCTGCCACACCGGCCTGGTTAGCCTCCACCGCCGCCAGCAGTCACGATCTCGCTAGCCTCCCTGCCCGATCTCTAGCACCGCCGCCCCCTGCACCTTCCCGTCCCGCAGATCCGTCAGGGCCGTTTCGGCC
>JASFLD010000130.1:0-9295 GCA_050118275.1 Gemmatimonadales bacterium | reverse complement strand
GAGCGTCAGGACGACGGACGCCGGCGGGACTCGGTTCCGTAGCGGCCTGGTCGTCGCCCAGGTGGCCGTGTCCGTGGTCCTGCTGATCGGGGCGGGACTGTTGATACGGAGCCTGCTGGGCCTGTTGAGCATCGAGCCCGGCTTCAACACAAGGAATCTGCTGACCGCCGAAGTACGCCTACCGTCCACCGAATACCTCGACGGCGAGCGGCGTATCCAGTTCTTCACGAAGCTGGTGGATGATGTGGGCGCGATCCCAGGGGTCGAGGGCGTCGCGCTGGTCAATCAACTGCCGATCCGCAATCCGGGAAACAATATCTACGTCCACGATTCGGAGAACCCGCCCATCGACCCGAGCGATATCCGCTCGGCCTACATCCGGTCGGTGCTTCCAGGCTACTTCGGGACCATGGGGATACCGCTTCTGGCGGGGCGTACGATCGCGGCCACCGACGGACGCAATTCGCCGCGAGTTATGGTGATCAGCGAGAGCATGGCGGATTCGGTCTTCCCGGGCCTGAATCCGATCGGGCGGACCGCGGTTGTGGACTTCGGCGAGCCGGTGCCGTTCGAGGTGGTCGGTGTGGTGGCGGACGTGAAGATGAGTTCGCTGCTGTCGACCCGCTTTCCGACCATGTACGGCTCGTACCGCCAGATCCCCTATCTCGAGATGGGGATTGCGGTACGGACCGCGGTAGAACCGACTTCGCTGGCCGGCGCTTTGCGCGATGCGGTCTGGACCCTCGATCGCAACATCCCCGTGGCCGGAGTGGAAACGATGGACGAGGTCGTGTCGCGAACGCTCGCGGACCGCAGGGCGAGGACGGTCGCTGTGGCAATCTTCGGTGGAGTCGCCTTGCTGCTGGCCGCCGTCGGTCTTTACGGCGTGCTGGCTTACTGGGTCACGCGTCGCCGGCACGAGATCGGCATCCGCGTGGCGCTGGGCGCGGGCTCCGGCAACATCGTGGAGCTGATCCTCAAGCGCGGGATCGGCTTGGTGGTGCTCGGCATCGTGATTGGACTCGTCGGTGCCTTGGGCGCCACACGACTTCTGGAGGACATGCTCTACAACGTCGAGCCGGCTGATCCCCTTACCTTCGTGTTGGCGAGCCTTTTCTTCACACTGATCGCTTTGATCGCCTGCCTGTTGCCTGCCTGGCGTGCGCTGCGGGTGGATCCACTGATCGCGCTACAGGCGGAATAGACTCGACGAAGGGGCCCATCCACAAAATGAAGGGGCCCATCCACAAAATGAAGGGGCAGCGTCAGCTGCCCCTCGTATTAGCCCGAGCCCGAATGCGTCGCTTCGGGTGGTTGCAGCCGCCGAAGCTACTCTGCCGTCAGCGCCGCCACAGGGTCGACTTTTGTGACGCGGCGTGCCGGTATGAGGCTGGCCAGCAGGCCCGCCGCCGCCAGCACCGCAACCACTGCCGCAAACACGGTGGGATCCCGCACGTCGACCTCGTAGAGGATGAACTGCAACGGGTTCGCGGCCACGGCCGCCAGGCCGATGCCAAGGACGATCCCGATGACCAGCTGTAGGGTGCCCCGGCGCATGACGAGCCGGATCAGGTTCGATCCGTCCGCCCCGAGCGCCATGCGGATGCCCATCTCCTGGGTGCGGCGGCTGACGGCGAACGACATGACTCCGTAGAGCCCGACCGCGGCGAGGAAGAGCGCCATGATCCCGAAGACCATGAACAGACTGCCGAAGATCCAATAGAACCACGTCTCCTTGGCGATGGCGTCTTTCATCGACAGCACTTCGTAGATCGGCAGATCGGGGTTCATCGCCTCGACGGCGGCGCGCACGTCTTGCGCGACTGTCATCGGTCGTCCTCGTGTGCGGACCGCAATACTAACGAACGTCCCTACGCCGCTCTGCGAGATCGGGATGTAGAATCCAGCCGGGCTGGCGTCGGTGTTGGCCATCCCTTCCATCAGCATGTCGGGAACGACGCCGATCACGCTCAGCCACTGCGCGGTCGTGTCGCGGCGTCCCATGCGGATCCGCCTGCCCAGCGCGTCTCCTTCGGGGAAGAAAGTCCGGACGAAGGTCTCGTTGACGATAGCGACGCGCGGACTCTCGCGTTGATCGGTCACTGAAAAGGGGCGCCCCTGCAGAACGGGCGTCTGAAAGGTCTTGAAGTAGCCGGGCGTGACGATGCCCTCGCGAGCGACGGGATAATCCTCGTCGGTCGCATAGGACATGCCCTCGACCTCGAAGACGCGCGTTCCGTTGCCCGTGGCCGGCAAGCCATCGGACAGTGTGGCGGCGTGAACTCCGGGTATTGCCGTCAGCCGTGGCAGGAGCTCTTCGTAGAAGCCTACCCGTGCCGCCGTGTCGGGATATTCATCCGCCGGCAGCCTGAGCCGCGCCGTGAAGATGTTCTCGACGGTGAAAGGCAGGTCGCGGGTTTTGAGCTTCGCGACGCTCTTGATCATCAGGCCGGCGACGATCAGCAAGCCGCAGGAGAGGGTTACCTCGGCGACGACGAGGCCGGCGCTGAACTTGCCCATTCGGAAGCTCGACGAGCCGCGGGCCTCGTCCTTGAGCGACTCGCTGACGTTACCGCCGGTGGCGCGGAGCGCCGGCACCAAACCGGAGAATGCGGCGGAGAAGACCACCGCCGCGATGACGAAGGCGGCGACGCGGTGATCGGGCCCGAAGGTGATCCAGAAGGGCGGAGGTGAGACGGTTACTATGTTGTTGAACCATGCCAGGCCGAGGTATCCGAGACCAAGCCCGATTGCACCCCCGACGATCGCCAGGACGACGACCTCGGTCATGAACTGCATGATCACGCGGCTGCGCTTGGCGCCCAGCGCTGACCGCACTGCGACCTCGCGCGACCGGGTCGAGGCTCGGGCGAGCAGCAGGTTGGCGATGTTGGCGCAGGCGACGAGCAGCACGCCGAGGGCGGCGCCGAGCATGGTATGGAGCAGGGCCGCGGCCTGCCCTCCCATCATCAGCGAATTGAACGTGCGTACGGTGGCGCCGATTCCTTCGTTACTCTCGGGGTACTCCTGCTCGAGGCGTCGGGCGATGGTCGCCATCTCGGCACTTGCCTCGTCGAGTGATGCCGCCCGTTTCAGCCGGCCGATCACCAGATAGGCGGGCCCCTCGCCCCGCGGTCGGGCTTGCGGATCGATCTCCAACGGCACCCAGGCCTGCTCCCGGTCCGGGAACATGAAGCCTTCCGGCGCCACGCCGACGACGGTCCGGGCCTGGCCGTTGGCGCGGATCGTCCGGCCGATCACGTCGGGCGCACCGTCGAAGCGCTGCTGCCAGACATCGTACCCTATGATGATGACCGGGTCGGCGCCCGGCCGGTCCTCGCCGGGGCGGAAGCCACGCCCCAGGGCCGGCGGCACGCGCAAGACGTCGAACAGATTGGCGCTGACGAAGGCGCCGGTGTAGCGAACCGGACGCCGCTCGTTCCCGGCCAGGTTCACGGTCTGGATGCTGATGGCGGTCAGCCCCTCGAACGTCGTCTGCTGCTGGCTCCAGTCCACGAAGTCGTGCTCGCTGACGTTCGTGAACTGGATGTTGCGGGAGGCATCAGTCCGGCCCAGGGCCATCAACCGGTCGGCGTCCTCGAAGGGGAGTCCTCTGTAGAGGGCGCCGTTGACGATGCTGAACACCGCGAAGGTGAGTCCAATTCCGAGGGCGAAGGTGACGACGATTATCAGTGAGAGGCCGGGCCGCCGGAAGAGCATGCGGACGGCGTAGCTGAGGTCTCTGCGCAGCTGGTTCATCTTTTCCAGTGGAGTGAGGTGAACGCTGGGCATCGTTCACAAGTCTACGTCCCTCCCTTCGAGCGACTATGCTCCACTACGATCGCTCGCTATTAGAGGTTTCTTTCGTCGGGGTCGTCCTACAACGTGATCAAGTTCGCACGGACGCTGAGGATCGACGTGTGCGTCGGGGACATCTCATGACTGTAGTTCGCCACCGACCAGAATCCGCCGGCGGTTCTAACTCTCGGTGCCGTCCCAGCAGTAGGTGCAGACGCTTTCCCTGGGCAGCCCGATGGCGGCGATCAGATCGTCGAGCCGCTGATAGCGGAGCGACGTGAGAGCCAATCGCTTGCGGGTCTGCTCGACCATGGCGCCGTACTGCTCCGAGTCGGGGTCGGCGTAGCTGGCCAGGTCGGGGGGAGCATCGCCTTCGAGCTCCTGAATCGACTTGCGGGCTGCCAGATCCAGCTCCGATTTGGAGAGCGAAAAGTTGAGGAATTTGCAGCTGAAGACGAGCGGTGGACAGGCCGGCCGCATGTGCACCTGTGCGGCGCCGTGATCGAAGATGCGCTTGATGATGTCCTGGAGTTGTGTGCCGCGGACGATCGAGTCCTCGCAGAATAGCAGCCGTTTCCCATCGATGATCTCGCGGATCGGGATGAGCTTCATCCGTGCCACCAGGTCCCGCACCCGCTGCTCTTGCGGCATGAAGCTGCGAGGCCAGGTGGGGGTGTACTTGACGAAGGGACGGGAATAGGGGACGCCGGCGGCGTTGGCGTAGCCGATGGCGTGGCCGGTTCCCGAGTCCGGAATGCCGGCCACCAGATCGATCTCCACATCATCGCGCGCAGCCAGGCAGCCGCCGCAGCGGTAGCGTACGACTTCTACGTTGATGCCCTCGTAGCTCGACGCGGGATAGCCGTAGTACACCCAGAGGAAGCCGCAAATCTGCAATCGTTCACCAGGCGGAGCGACCTGCTCGATGCCGTCCGCGGTGATGCGGATGATCTCTCCGGGGCCCAGGTAGCGGCTGACCTGGTAACCGAGGTTGGGGAGCGCACACGTTTCGAGCGTTGCAGCGTAGGATCGCGGTTTCTCGCCGATGATAATCGGCGTTCGGCCCAGGCGGTCCCGGGCGGCGTAGACGCCCTCGTCGGTGAGGAGCAGGATTGAGCACGAGCCCTGGATGGATTCTTGGGCATGTCGGAGCCCCTCGACCAGCGTGGCGCCCTGGTCGATCAGGTTCGCGACGACCTCGGTGGGATTGGGCTCGTCGCCGCTCATTTCGAGCAGGTGGGTCCCGCGCTTTCCGAGCATCTCGCTGACCAACTCGCCCAGATTGTCGAGCTTGCCGACCGTGGCGATCGCATAGCGGCCGTGATGCGAGCCGATCAGCAACGGCTGGTCATCGTAGTCGCTGATGACGCCGATCCCGAGATTGCCTCTCAACTTCGGGAGGTCGTCCTCGAATTTGCTGCGGAACTGAGAGTTGGTGATGTCGTGGATGAATCGGGTGAAGGCACGGCTATTCCGGATCGCAAGACCGCCGCGCATGGTTCCCAGGTGGGAATGATAGTCGGTGCCGTAGTACAGGTCGGCGACGCAATCCGTCTCGGAAACTACCCCGAAAAATCCACCCACGCTGTCACCTCCGCTAATTAGACATCCGTGTCGCCGGATGCCGGTTCCGATTTCGAGTTCCAGGTGTCGCGAATCACGCAAACTGGGAAGAGGATCTCGCGCCGGAAAGGGTACTTGCACATTGCTCGGTGGCGTCAGGCTCGATCAGGAGCACCGGCGTGTCACCGAGCGATCCGGCGCCGCCGTGCAGCGGAGTTGCCACGTGTCTGAGGTGTGAGAACGGGCGGCGAAGAGAGTGCGGTTTACGAGGGGCGGAGCATAGGTGGCGCACGACGCGCGGCGTGAGTGGTCACGGTCTCTGCAACGCCGGCTCGAGACGTGAGCGTTGCTCCGCAAGCGCTTGACGCCCTGCTTCCACGAGCACCCAGTAAGGGGCTTCGTATCCGTTCTGGCGCCGGAAAGCGACGGCCCTCTCTTCGATGGCGGCGCGGAGGGTGGGATGAACCCGATGCGACAGAGCGTCAACTCGGAGCGCGGTCGGAGCGCTCATACCTTTGGGGATCGTGGGAACAGCCCCCAGGAGTACCTGCACTCCGGACCAGGTCTTGAGTAACCTGGCGACTGGTAGATGATACCAGTGGTAGCCCAGTCGGTCCCCCTCGTCGGCACCTTGCAACAACACGTCAATGGTCACGTCATCGAACCGGTGCTGCCGCAGCATCGAGACGTCTCGCCACTCGGCGATGGCGGCCAAGCGGGGATCGTACTCGAGGTCGGAGGGGACCAGGGTCGTGAAGTGTCGGACGCCCAAGGACGCCAGCCACCGCACCAGCCCTGGCTCGGACATGTCCGACTTCACGGCCCACAGGTCGATCCCGACGGTTCGGTAGGCGTGGTATGGCACCTCGGAACAGAAGAACCGCTCCGGGTTTTGCCAATCCATGGAGAAGTCGTAGCGCACCTCTCTTTGGCGGACCCGATTGAGCATGGCTGTTGCGGCCTTGTGGGGTGCCAGCGGATCGGCCTCCAGGGCGGGCAGGTCGGGGCGTAGGCGCAAGAGAAGGATCCGGAGCTTCTTGGCCCGGAGGTATTCGTCGGGCGTCGAGAGCACTGTGCCGCGCTCGATCAACGCTTCGATGACTGTGGCCTCTTTGCTTGGGGACACGTGAACGAGCGCCGCGTGAGAGAAGCTGCCGGGGAAGTCGTTGCCGCGGGCGATGAGCGCCGAAGTGGGCGCGCCGCCCCGAGACAGCAGGATGTCGCCGCTGTGTACCTTCACGCCTTCCACCTCGACCCACGGAGTCGCGGAGGGGATATCTTCGAGACGGACCAGCGCGGGGAGTGCATCGGGTCCGGCTTGGATCAGAGCTTCTTCGATAGCCGCCCGACCCCCTGCCAGCACTCGGTAGAGAGCGGCGTGGACATCAGGCCGATCGGCCGGCCAATCTCGCGCCGAGCGCATGACTGCGATGCGTGCGTTCTCGACGAAGTCCTGAGCGCGAGGCAGGAGTGTGGGGTGAGCGGCGGCGTCGGCGGCGAGGCCGAACTGAATCGACTCGAGTCTGGCGAGCGTTTCCAAGGGAACGACCCCGAGCGGGGCCTCGATTTCGTGCAGAGCGCGCTGGCCGTCGCGCTCGAGTCGCTCGAAGGCCTGCTGCAGGTCCGCGAGAGGAGAAGCTCGACTTATCCGAAAGTCGTTCTCCAACTTCTGGAACGACTGGGCGCGATCCCAACGGAACGGATGCGAGTCGAGTTGGGGATGCGGCGTCGGCCGCAAATCGGGCAAGAAGAGAAGGACTGTCAGGCCGATGCCAAGCGCTGCGAGGATCCCCAGTGCGCGACTTCTCAGCATGGCCATCCGATAGACGACATGCGCGCGACGCCAGTATCACACCCGAGAGACCAGGGGCTCATGAGGTGACGGACCCACTCACGTGGTCGAGAGAACTCAGGGTTCCCAGTCTTTGTAGATCCGGTAGGCGGGCTGGGCGCCGGTTTCGACTTTGTGGCGCTGCAGCTGGTCGGCCAACCATTGGACCCACTCGTCGAACTTCTCTTGCTCTTGCTCGACCCTTACGTCTTCGATCCAGCATCTGAGCTTATCCCAGATGTCGAGCAGGACGCCGCCCATCAGCTCCCAAACGGTGTCGAGGTCGACGACGCGGCGGTGAACCATGATCGCCACCGACTCGAGGGTGAGGCTGACCTGAATGGCGGCGTTCTCATAGCTCGGGTCACGTTCGCGCAGGTCCTTGGCGCAGATACCGTCGGGCAAGGACATGATCATTCGAAAGGCCTGAGCGAACGCAGGGCTCTGGAATGCGCGCGTCAACTCGATGGCCGCCAGGTCGCGGCGCTGTTGCCGGTAATGCAGGAGCTGGACGACGGCAAACCAAAGGCCGCCGATGACGATGATAGTGCCTATTATCTCGGCCATATTGGCCAGCGTGTTCAATTCCATGCGGTCACCCCGTACAGAAAGCTAGCGCCAAGCAGGCCTGTAACAAGAGATGGAGGTTCAGTGTTCCCCTTCGAGCTGAGGCCAGAGCTCCTGCAGCGTCTGGCGCGGCTCACGGCAAACGTAGATCGTCAGATCCCGCTCCTCTTCCACCGCGTACGGGTGCGTGACGTAGCCGGCTGCAGTCAGCGAGCCGCAAAAATCGCGGACGCTCTCTTCGCGAAAGCCGTGCAGAATGATGATGTCGCCGGGAAGGTCTCCCGGTCCGAAGAACCAGTAGGTACCAACGAAGGCGCGGGCCTTGGGAAGCCCGTAACGTGGTCCGTAGAAGTCGATCGCCCCCGCTTCGCCATAGTTGCTGGCGAGTATCACGGAGCGCTCACGCTCGTCGTTCGGGAGTGCGTAATAGACCCGAGCTACCTCCTCCACCTGCTCGCGCCAATTCAGCATATCGGCGTAGTCCTGGGGAAGCCGCTCGCGCGCGCCGATGTTCGTTTCGGTGGCGCGATCGATGCTCAACCAGGCCAGGTATTCCTCCATCGCGGGTGGCGCGAGGATTGGCAGACCGAGCGGTAGCGTGACGGCTCCGTAGCTTCCGATCAGGACGACGGTGCTCCAACGGGCCAGTCCCCCCCAAGAAGGCGCGCGGAATCGCTCGAGGACCACGGCGCCGGCTCCGTACATGACGGGGTAAATCGGGCCGATGTAGTAGCTCTTGCCCTTGAGGACCAGCAGAGTCAGAAAGGCGAACAGCCCCGTCCAACCGACTATTCGGTATCTTCGCCACGACGGTGCGAAGGCGAGGGCGGCCATGCCGATGACGGCGACCAAGAACCCCAGTCCCATCAGAGGCTGGTCGGTGATGAACTCGAGTGGACTCACGCGAGCCAGTTGACCACTTCGCAAGTCGCCCAGCTGATCGAACAGTGGCCAACGCAGTCGAATTTGTCCGATGAACGAGGGACTGCCGAGCAGGAAGGCCATGACCGCCGCGATCCACGGCCAACGCGTTCCAAGAGCGCGCCGAGCCGGCGTGACCAGCAAGGCCAAGAAAGCGGCGAAACCAAAGATCAGCATGCTGAACTTGAAGAGCAGCCCCAGGCCACAGGCGCCGCCGAATACGATCCACCAGCGCTCATCCTCGCTGCGGGCGAGCTTCACCAGCGCGAACAATCCCAGCGTCCACCAGAACTGATCGAGCGCGACCGGTTGAAAGAGGTTGCCGGACCGTAGGAAGAGAAGATTGGCAACGACCGCCAGGGCAGCGAGTCCCTGAGCGAAGCGTCCCCCACCCAGTTCGCGGGCCGTCAGGGCGGCGAAGATGACGAGGGCCGTACTGGCGAGAGCGATCGGCAGCCGCAGAGCGAAGATCGAGTTCCCGAGTAGGCCGCGCATCACTTGCGAGAGCACCGCGATCCCCGGCGGAAAGTCCATCGTGAAGAACCGCAGGTGCTCGCCCATCGCCATGTAGAGGAACGCGTCGCGGTGGAACTCGTAGGGCGTCCAGATGTTGGT
>JASFLD010000129.1:0-9380 GCA_050118275.1 Gemmatimonadales bacterium | reverse complement strand
CAAATCAGCTCCGTCACGCCGCTGGGCGCGATCCCCACGGGTCGCGAGTAGGAGACCACGATGGACTCGGTCCCTCGACGCTTGGGCCCGGGTCAGGTCATCGCGTAACCCACCGACCGCGTCTTCTGCCCGGCCCGGCCGGGATTTCACGCCGGGCGATCGCGAAGCCGTTGGGTGAGAGATTCGGCTGGCACCGACTGCTCTCAGGCCGGCAACTGACCGCCAGTCGCCAAGTCGCTGTCCTTGACAGGGCTCGCTCCCTAGACCTGTATTCAGTTACTTCGTGACTCAAACTTCATTGCGACCCGATCACAGTGGTCAGAAAGGTCGGCGGCCCTCCATCGGGCGGTCTTCACGCTTGAACGGCTCAGGTATCCGATGACGTATCGAGACAGGATCGCAGGGTACGAGAAGGAAGGTGGTCCGCGAGAAGGCGTTCCGCGTTGGGTGATCTTCCGCGATCTCCTGCTCTTTCAGCTGAAGCTGTTTTTGGATGGCTTGGTCGACGTTACGCTCGCCCCCCTGTCGGTCGCCGCGGCCATCGTCGAGATGTTCTTCGGCGGCGAGAATCGAGGCCGCCTGTTCTACGCGATTCTGCGGCTCGGCGAACGAGCCGACCTCTGGCTCAACCTGTACGGAGCTTCGCGGCGCGCCGACAGCGACGGTCTGTTCGGCGGTAGCCGCGCGGGTAGCGATACGCTGTTGGGCGAGATCGAGCAGCGTATCAGGGGGGGAGACGAGCCGCGCCGTCGGAGGAAGCGGTAGGGCCACGCCGCGCGGCTCTCGCGGAGCCGGAGTCCTGGCTGGAGACGGCTCGAGCCGTCTGGGCTGTTCTGTCGGATAGGCCACTTCGAGGTGACGGTGGGCCGGTTGACGGTCGGCGTGCCGGGCCGTAGCCTATCTAATAGTCCTTGGGTTACCTCCCAACCGTCGGTAGCAGATGTCCGCTTCTCTTCTCGAGCGGCTCAAAGCCGCAGTGGCCCCTCGCTACGAGGTCGAGCGTGAACTCGATACCGGGGGGTTCTGCAAGGTCTTTCTCGCCCGCGATGTGACGCTCGAGCGAGCCGTCGCGATCAAGATTTTGCGTCCTGAAATGGCGACGGCCATCGCCAGCGAGCGGTTCCTCCGCGAAGCGCGGATCCTCGCGCAACTCAAACATCCAAACGTCGTGCCGATCCACGACTACGACGAGGCCGACGGGCTGCCCTACTACGTGATGGATTGGGTTCAGGGCGAGACGCTGGGCAAGCGCATCGAGCGTGGTCCGATGAGCGAGGACGAGGTCGTGCGGTTGGGACGAGACCTTCTGTTGGCGCTAGAAGCGACGCACGCCGCGGGTTCGATTCATCGCGATGTCAAGCCCAGCAATGTCTTTCTGGTCGAGGGGCGCGCGCTGCTCGGTGATTTCGGCATCGCGAAGACGGTCGACGAAGGTGGCGAGAAGCTGACGACTCCGGGACGGCAGCCGGGCACTCCCGATTACATGCCGCCGGAGCAGATCGCCGGCGAGTGCACCGAACGAACGGACATCTACGCGGTCGGTATGGTGCTGTTCGAGGCGGCGACGGGAAAGCGCTGGTCGATACTGAAGCGGACCGACGATGCCGACTGGAGCGGCATCCCCCGGCGGCTCGCGCGGGTATTGCAGCGGGCCTTGGCTTGGTCGCCGGAAAAGCGCTGGGAGGACGCGGCGTCGTTCCGCAAGTCGTTATTGCAGAAGGCCGGTCGTCGCGGTCGGGCGGTGGCGCTGAGGAATCGGTTGATCGCGGGTGCGGTGGCCGTCGCCGTCGTCGCCGCCGGCTACATCGTCGTGCGGATCATGACGCAGCCGGCCCTGGTCGTCGAGCGTGACCTGGCAGTCCTCCCCGTTGCTATAACGGGCGAGTGGTCGGAGACGTGGGATGGGTCCGATCTGGCGCAGTTTGTCTACACCCGGCTGGAGGGCGCACCCGATCTTACCGTGGTCCCGATGCTCGAGTCGTTCGACTGGTGGGGTGCGGAACTGAGATCTGCGGGTTCGCCAGCGGTCGAGATGGCCGCGGATCAGTTACGGGCGAAGTATGCGGCCTTTGTTCGTTTGATTGCCGAAGGCGATTCGTTCAGCATGTTACTCGATGTCCGCGACCGCCGGGGAAGACCACGACCGGGTCAACATCGGGCACGCCTGGGGCGAGTCGGTCTGCCCGAGCTGAGCGATACGATCTGCCTACGGATCCTTCGGGCGCTACCACGGAAGGACCTGCCAGGGAGAGACCTGTCGGAGATCGCCCGATTGACGTCCGACGTTGAGGCGGCCATTCAGTTCAGCCTCGGCGAAAAGGCCTTCCAGAGCGGTCGACTGACTCCCGCTGTCGAGTATTACGAAACGGCAATCGAGATGGACTCGTCGTTGGCGCTGGCATGGTGGCATCTGGTCAACGCCTACCGCTGGTTGGGAGAGAAGGGGCCGTATCCCCACAGCTTCGCGAATCATCTGCCGGAATACTCCGCCGAGCTGGATGCCGTGGATAGCCTCTTGATGGCAGGACAGCTCGCATTGGACGGCAGGGAGCGCCGCTCCAAGTACCAGGAGGCCTACGACCTGGAACCGGACTACTTCGCCGCCTACCTGCTGGGTGAAGAGATGTTCAACCGCGGCGCACTGTGGGGAGTGCCTCTGGAGGACGCCGTGTCGACCCTCGAGGAGGCCGTCCAGTGGAACCGGCTGTGGGCCCTGGCGCACGTGCACATCTTCTGGGGTAACGTTCGACTGGGTCGCCGCGATCCGGCGCAGAGCGCGTTGGAGCGACTGCAGGAAGTCGCGGCCGATCCCGAGGAAGGTTGGCCCTATCCGCCCGAGCTGCTCAGGTACGCATTCATCGAGCGTTTCCAGCCCGAGTCGAGGGCCAGGGTTCGGGGACAGCTGTTCAGCGACACATCCTACCAGGCTGACCAACTGTTGCGGTACGGCCGTCTAGGCGGGGCGTTCGATGTGCCGGCGGCGCAGGTCGCCTTCGGGACTGCATTGATCGAGCATGCCGCGGGGACTTTTCGGTCTGGCGGTCATCTGCTGCGCGGACTGGGCAACGCCGCGCTCGGGCGCGGGGCGGCGATCGCGGACTTCGACAGCGCTGCGGCGTTGCTCGATAGAGCAGAGGCGCGACTCCTGGCGGCGGAGTGGCGCGTCCTACCGAGGGCTCTAGGTATTCCCTTGGGCACGATGGATCAGCAAGCCGCGGGACGGAGCGAGCTCCTCCGATTCGTCGACGATGAAACGCTGGGACCGCGGGCGGCATGGGCGCTGGCGATGGACGCCTACGAGGCGGGCGACCGGGCGGCGGCGCGCCGCTGGACCGACCGGGCGGCGGGCCACCCTCCGCTCGCTACCTTCTTACGAGCGATGGAAGCGGCGAGTCAGGATCGGTACGAGGAAGCGCTGGCGACTTCAGACTCGCTATTGGCGTTGCAGACCGTGGCGGTGCCTCTGAGGGAAACGCCGAGGCCGCCCTGGACACTGCAACCTGCTCCTTTCGCGCGGGCTGCCCTCCATTTGAAAAGGGGCGATTGGTACGCGGCCCTTGGAGACAGTTCGGCGGCGGCCGAGAAGGAGTGGGGTTGGTACGAGGCGGTGGACATCGACGGGCTCCCCAGCGTCGAACTCCCGCAACCGGGCGAGATCGACTGGGCGCTGGGCAACTACGGCCGTTACCTGCGCGGCAGGGTCGCGCTGCAGAACGGCGACTTGGAAGTCGCCTGCCGACATCTGGCACGCGTGGCCGACCTCTGGTCGGGGTCCGACCCGACGTTCGACGAGTACCTGCGCCAGGCCCGTGAGGGCGCGGAACTCGCCTGCCGGCCGTAGGACATGAACGGTGACCGCCGTCAGCCACTGGAGGTCATCACCGGCAGGGGCGGCGTGCGTGGGATCGCCATCTTCGTGCTCGGCTACGGCCTGGTCGACCTGCTGCCGATCATACTGCCGCAGCAGCCGCGGGTGGTTGACCTGCCGTTTCGCGATGCGGCGGACGCGGCGCTCATCTTTCTGCTCGTCTTCCTGTACATCGAGCTGGCGACGCACGCGCAATTACTTCAGAGGCGGTGGGCGCGCGCCGTCTTCGCGCTGGCAGTGCTGCTGATGGTGCAAGGGCACGCCATCCATCTGGCCGCCATGGCGAACTGCACTTCGCCTACTTGCTCCTGGCTGCCCTGTTCATCGCGCGCGCGCACCCGATGAGGTCGCGTGGGCCGCTGTCGCGAATGGAGGATGTCGGACTCTGGATGTTGGCCGCCGTGTACGGTCTACTCCTCGCCGGTGATGCCATCGAAGGACAGACGGTCCCGTTGATGCTCCCCGGCGGCTTGGTCCTGTCAGTGTGGGGCCTCTGGCCCTATCTGGGCCGGCGCGAGCAGGGACCCGAGCGGGCATCGCTACCGGCGCATAGTCGTTTCTTCGCTGCGAGCTTGGGCGTCACGGTCATCGCTCTCACGATCTACGGTCTTGTGATGCGCGGCTTTCCTCAATTCACCGGGTGATAGATATGATCACTTGCCGTGTACTCGGTCCCGTCGATGTTGTTGTGGATGGCGGCTCGGCCCCGCCGGAACTGCTGTGGCGCAAGAATCTGGCGCTACTGATCTACCTGGCCCGCTCGCCCAAGCGGACCCGTTCGCGCGACCATCTCGTCGGCCTGCTGTGGGGAGAGAAACCGGAGTCGGCTGCTCGACACTCGCTGAACGAGGCGATCCGCGTCCTGCGCAAGCATGTCGGCGAGGGCGCTCTCGAGAGCGAGAGCGGGCAGATCCGCCTCGACTACGGAGCGCTGGAGCTCGACGTCGATACATTCGAATCGAAGGTCGAAGAGGGGGCGTGGTCGGAGGCCGTGCGGCATGTGAGCGGCGATTTCATGGAAGGCTTCAGCGTGCCGGGCTGTTCGGAGTTCGAGGACTGGCTGTATGGCGAGCGTGTGGTACTGCGCGAGCGGGCGGTCACCGCCCTGGTGAATAGGGCAGAGACGCTACTCGATCAGGGGGAGATCCGAGAGGCGGCGGCCACCGCTCGGCGGGCGCTGGGGCTGGATGCGACATCGGAAAGCGCGGCGCGGACGGCGATGCGGAGCTTGGCCCTGGCCGGGGATCGGCCGGCCGCTTTGGAGGTCTACGAGGGCCTGGTGGTTCGCTTGGAGGCGGAGGTCGGAATCGAACCGGACGAGAAGACCCAGGCCCTGGCTGAGCGCGTTCGTCGCGAGAGGGCTTGGAATCTGCCGGCGGGCGTTGTCGCCGAGGTGGCTGCGGGTGGGGAATCTCGACGGGTCCCGCTGGTGGGTCGAGAGCTCGAGATGGAACAGCTGATCGATGCGTGGGCGGTCTGCCGAACGCAACGTCAAGCTTCGCTGGCGGTGATTGAAGGCGATCCGGGCACCGGCAAGACCCGCCTGGTCGAGGAGTTAACCGCGCGTGCGCGTCTGGACGGCGCTGCATTGGCGGCGGTGCGGGCGGTGGAGGCAGACCAGACGGAGGCGTGGAGCGGAGTGCTGGGACTGGCCGGTGGACTGCCGCTCGATCTTGCCGGCCTGGACGAAGCCTCCCCGGCGGCTCGCGCGTTCTTCTGTTCCGAGGTCCCCGCATGGGCCCGACGATTCGGTCCTGAGGCGGGTGACGAATCGCCCTGGCCCGCGAGCCGTGCGCTGGCCGAGGTCGTTCGGGCGCTGGCGGCGCACCAGCCGGTGTTCGCGCTAGTGGACGATGCGCACTGGTTGGATCACGATTCGCTGCTGGCGATCAGCGCGGTTCTGCGGGATCTGGCGCAGGCTCCGGTCTTCGTCCTCCTTTCGCTATCGCCGTATCCGGAGCGGGTGGAGCTCGAGGCGTTACGCGCCCGTGTGGGTCGCGAGCTGAACGGCGTCGCAGTCCGACTCGCCCCCCTGTCGTCCGAAGCGCTGCGTTCGCTGGCCCGTTGGGCGTTGCCGACGTACGACGATGTGGAGCTGGATCGAGTTACGCGCCGCATCGCGACCGATTCGGCGGGGCTGCCGCTGCTGGCTGTGGAGCTGCTGCACGCCGTGGCGCTGGGGCTGGATCTACGTGCGACGGGGGGCGCGTGGCCCGAACCGCTGCGCACGCTCGACCAGACGCTGCCCGCCGACTTGCCGGATGCCGTCGCGGCGGCGGTGCGGGTGGGCTTCCGGCGCCTGTCCGGCGACGCGCAGACGGTCCTGGCGGCGGCTTCGATCCTCGGCGATCGTGTGGACGCGGCGACGTTAGCGAAGGCGACGGCTCTAGAGGCCGATCGGCTGGCCGCGGCCCTGGACGAACTGGAATGGCAACGGTGGTTGAGCGCCGAGCCCCGCGGTTACTCGTTCGTCGCGCGTATCGTACGTAATGTTGTCGCGCGCGACATGCTCATGCCAGGCCAACGCCAGCGGATTCGCGCGAAGCTCGATTCTTGATCGATCGCTCTTCATCCCGCCGGGATCGTCGCTACGTGCGCCCACGAGGCGCTTGGGACAGACCCGAAGGGGCAGCACGATCTGGTCCGAGTCGCCGTTGGTAGATGCCTTGGGACGCGTCCTGATTTGAACGCATGCCTCTCGTAGACATGGGAAGCGCGGGGCTGGTGGTGGCGCCCCCGGCGCTTCTCACCGACGGCACCCTGTCGTGGTTTTGCTGGACTACTTGATGCCAGCAGTCTCTTCCAGCATCGCGGTGGTCACCGATTTGGGCCGCTCGATCGGGTAGCCCAGAGCACGGTCCCAGACGACGTTCGACAGAACACCGAGGGCTCGTCCGATCGCGAACAGCACCGTGTAGAAATCGTACTCGCGCAGGCCGTAGTACCACTGGATCACGCCCGACTGCGCATCGACGTTCGGCCACGGATTCTTCGCCTTGCCCTGCTCCTGCAGGATGGGCGGCACGACCTTGTAGAGCAGATCCACGTACTTGAAGATCGGATCGTCGGGCAAGTGCTTCAGGCAGAAATTGCGCTGCTCGGTGTAGCGTGGGTCGGTCTTACGGAGCACCGCGTGGCCGAAACCGGGTATGACCTGCCCCGAGTTCAGCGTATCCCACACGAACTGCTTCATCTCCTCCTCGCTGGGAATCTTGCCGCCCATCTGGTCCATGACGCCCTGGATCCAGCGCAACACTTCCTGGTTGGCCAGACCGTGCAATGGGCCGGCGAGGCCATTGATCAAGCCCGACATGGCGTAGTAGGGATCGGACAGCGCGCTCGCGATCAGGTGACCGGCGTGGGCGCTGACGTTGCCACTCTCGTGGTCCGAGTGGAGGATGAAGTAGAGCCGCGCCACATCATCGTAGGGCGGATCGATCCCCATCATGCGGGCGAAGTTGCCTCCTAGATCGAGTTTGGGATCCGGATCGATCTGCTTGTCGTCCTTGTACTTCAGCCGATAGATGAAGGCCCCGATATGCGGGAGGACCGCCCACAGGTTCAAGGCGTCTTCCAGCGTCGGCTGCCAGTGGTCCATCTTCCCCAGCCCGGCATCGTACGCCTTCCGGTACACTGACTCCCGCTCCATCGCGACGACCGCCGTGGACAGCATCGCCATGGGGTGCGAATCCTTCGGCATGGCGCGCAGCACATTCCAGACATACTCGGGCACCTTGGCTCGCTCTTGCAGCTCTTTGACTAGCTCCTTGGCCTCGCCTTCGGTCGGGACATCTCCGGTCAACAACAGCCAGATGTGGCCCTCCACATAGGGCATGTCCGAGCCTGGGACCTTCGGCAGTGCCTCGAGCGTCTCAGGGATCGTCTTGCCGCGGAACCGGATGCCCTCGTTCGGGTCGAGGTAGGAGATGTCTGTGACCAGGCATCGGACGCCGCGAGCGCCGCCGATGGCCTGTCCAATCGTGACTTCTCCGACCTTCACGTCGCCGTACTCCTTGACCAGCCGAGCCGTTCTCGGCCGCCAGGCATCGATCTTCTCTCCAAGCTTCTCCTTAAGCGACATCGTTGCCTCCTCTAGGGCTGCCCTTAACGGGGCCGCTCGCCTCCGGGACAGCGAGCGGAAGAATCCTAAACAGACGCTGATTCACGGATTGACACGCTGTGACTCAAAGGACCTCGCCGAAAAGTGCATAACTCATGCCCGGAAAGCTCGGAGGGGGCAGCGCCCGCAGATGGTCCCGGGAAGGGCGGTTTGGACCTGACGTTCGCGGTCGGCCTGGGTTCGACCGTGCGGTTGTCGAGGGACGATCTGCCACGGGGTGGGGCGGTAGTGCCGGCCGCGACTAACGATAGGCGGTATCGCCGCGGCCGGTCGACCCGCACCGCGCTTCGCCGGACATGGGTGAAAGTGGGGTGGGGCGGGCGCCGACGATACCGCGTCGGCCGGGTAGGACCTGAAATGTCGTCGGCTCGGCGCAGGGCCGCCGGCGGTATGTGGTCGCGGTGTCGGGAATCTCATGAGGTCTGCGATCCCTCGTCTAGATCTTTGACGAGTCCGGCGTAGCGCCGCTCGATCTTGAAACCGTAGGAGTAGAAGTATTCCGGTCGGAAGAACCCGGTGGTCAGCGTCTTGCCGCCGGCGGCGCGCAGCCGGTTGAACAGCTGGTGCATCAGACCATCCGCTACGCCCTTGCGCCGATAACGTTCGGCAACGACGATCTTCTCCAGGTGAGCTGCGCCGCCGTTCTCCTGCACCTTGTAGTAGATCCCTCCTATTATCTGTTCGCGCTCGTTGATGGCGAGTAGGAAGCGGTGTTCGGGCCGGAAGCGGACGTCCAGTTTCGCGGCGAGGAACAGGCGATGGAGTCGTTCGACCTCTTTGGGCGAGAGGGCGTGGCGGACTCGAAATACGTTCCCGTCCGCATCATCGAGACTGACGACGATCTCGCTCCTGTATTCGCCGCCGAGGTCACTGCTGACGAAATTGACGGAATCTTCTGGTCGCAAGTAGGCGAATGGAATGCGCGCCAGGAAGTAGTCGTCGTCGGGTTCGGCCTCCAATCGGCTTCTAAGGTCTGCGATGGCACCGGCGAGTTCGCCTTCGGACAGTTCACCGGAGCGCGTCCGCCGCACCAGGTCGTCGAGCCCGCGGGCGAGATCGTCTGAGCGGTCGCGGAAGACGGTTTCGCGGAAGAACCGCAGCCTGGCTTCGGGATATGACCTGGCCAGTCGCTCGAGCCCGTAGGTGTCATAGAATTCTTGCAGGGTGCGCGCCCGGGCTTCCGGCGTTGCGTTTTGGTTGAGTCTGGCCCAGCGACGGTACCGCTTGATGGCGGAGAAGAGCCGCAGCGGTAGGAAGCCGCGAGCTCGGACCGCCGATACGTAGGTCTGCAGCGCCGTTCGCACGGTCTCGGCCGCCCCGGCATCGGTCTTGAGGGCGTGCTCGTAGGCCGCCAGGCCCTCTCGTTCACCGAGCGCTTCCAGCACAGATGAG
>JASFLD010000128.1:0-9550 GCA_050118275.1 Gemmatimonadales bacterium | reverse complement strand
GTTCAGAAAGCGGTCGAACTGGCGGAGAACTAGGCACGGAGCGCGATTTCGATGGCGATATTTGCAGATAGTAGCACAAGGGTCGTGGTCCAGGGGATCACCGGCCGCGATGGTTCCTTCCATACTCGCCAGATGCTCGAGTACGGGACCAACGTCGTTGCGGGCGTTACCCCCGGCAAGGGGGGGCAGAAGTTCGAGGGGCGTGTTCCCGTCTTCGATACGGTCGAAGAGGCCGTCGCGGCGGGCGCGACGGCCAGCGTGATCTACGTCCCGGCCGCCTTCGCCGCGGACGCCATTTGCGAGGCGGCGGATTCCGGTCTGAAACTGATTGTTTGTATCAGTGAAGGGATTCCGGTACTCGATATGCTCAGGGCCACGCGCTACGTAGTCGACAAAGGCGCACGCCTGATCGGGCCGAATTGTCCGGGGATGATCTCACCGGGTCAGACGAAGCTGGGCATCATCCCGGGTCAGATCGTAGCGCCTGGACCCGTGGGTGTCGTCAGCCGCTCGGGGACTTTGACCTATGAGGTCGTATGGGCGCTGACGCGCGAAGGGCTGGGGCAATCGAGCTGTATCGGCATCGGCGGTGATCCGGTCATAGGCACGAACTTCATCGATTGTCTGGATGCCTTCGACAAGGATCCCCGGACCGAAGCGATCGTGTTGATTGGCGAGATCGGCGGTACTGACGAGCAGAACGCGGCCCGCTACATTAAGGAACACCTCACGAAGCCGGTCGTCGGCTTTGTCGCAGGCCAGACCGCACCACCGGGCCGCCGCATGGGGCACGCTGGCGCCATCATCTCGGGTTCTTCGGGAACGGCGGAGGAGAAGATCTCTACCTTCCGCGAAAACGGCGTCGAGGTCGCTGAGAGGCCTGCGGACATGCCAGGCTTGATCTCGCAGGCGTTGAATGGATAGCTCGGTATCGATCTCGCGGTTGTTGCAGCCGGACCGCATCATCATCGGCTTGAAGGCAAAGAGCTACGAGCCAGCGGTTGCTCAGCTGCTCGACCGACTCGACGCCGCCGGGGTGCTGGGCGACCGTCCGGCGATCGATCTTCTGGTGAAGGCCGAGGTCCAGAGCCGCGACGTCCCCACGCTCGGAACACAGGCGCTGCTTGCCCACTACCGTACCGATGCCGCCAACGAGCTCGCCGTCGCCATCGGTACGTTCGCGAAACCGTTTCCCATCGCGCCGGAGAAGACCCCAAAAGCACGGTTTCTGGTCCTCATAGTCTCGCCGCGCCCCGCAGCACGATACTACTTGAAGACCCTGGCTGGCTTGAGCCGTCTATTCCGTCGTCCGGAGGTGGCCGAGGCGCTGGTCAAGGCCAAATCGGCCGACGAGTTCCTAGATACCATCAGAGCTCAAGATTTGCTGATCCGGCCGGAACTGACCGTCCAGGACCTCATGTCGCGCGAGGTGCAAACCGTGTCGCCCGAGGACCTGCTCTCCGAAGTGTTGCACCTGATGGCCCGGCACCGTCGGCGCGTCATACCGGTTGTGGGTGATAGCGGGGAGGTGCTGGGGTTGGTGACGGACATGGAAGTCTTGCAGCGGTTCCTTCCGCAGGTACTGGGCCAGGAGAACGCCACAGATCAGGCCCCACTTCAGGATGTGGAGGTAAGAGATGTCATGCAGCGGAGTGTGATGTGCCTGTCGGAAGATCAGTTGATCTCTGACGTCCTGGGTGGGGTGCTCGCAGAGGGCGGGGGACAGTTTCCCGTCGTGGGAGAGGGCAAGCTGGTGGGCCTGCTCTCGCGCAGTGACCTCATAGAGAAACTACTTGAACATGCAGCCTATAAACAGCCGTGAATTATACACTTGCAATCATCAAACCAGATGCGGTTTCGCGCGGCAACGCCGGCCGGGTGCTGGCCGCGCTCGAAGATGAGGGGTTCGAGATCCGCGCCGCCAGATTCGCACGGCTCGACGCCGAGCAGGCAGCAGCGTTCTACGCGGTGCACCGCGACCGCCCCTTCTTCGAGAGTCTCAAGGCCTTCATGACGTCGGGGCCGGTTCTCGCCTTGGCACTGGAGCGGGAAGACGCCGTGGCGCACCTCAGACGGGTGATCGGTGCCACGGACCCGGCGGAGGCCGAGCCAGGAACGGTGCGGGCGCTGTATGCCGAGAACAAGGAGCGGAACGCGATCCACGCATCGGACTCGGAAGAGACGGCCCGCCAAGAATTAGCCTTCTTCTTCTCTCGAAGGGAGCTTCTGGGGGGCGGCTAGGGCCGGGTGCCCGGCGGGGCTGCCGCGTTGACAGGATGGGTCCCCCCCAATAGACTATTGGCGCCGTGCTGATACTTGAATTGCGGCGTCTCGATCAGGCGTCGGTGGATGTTGCCGGGTCGCTCGCTGTGGACGACCCGGTGTGGGAGGATGCCGGCGTCAGATTGGTTGGGCCTCTGTCGGTCCGAGGGACCGCGGAGGGGTCGTCGACTCGCGGCGTGTGGTTCCGGGGTTCGTTGCTGGGGCGGATCCAGACGCAGTGTCGCCGTTGTCTGGAGCCGCTTGAACTCGAGATCGCCGACGAACTGGCCGTCTATTTCGATCCAGAGACGGGCACAGTCGATGAAGACGTCACGCTGTACGCTCTGGAACCGGGAGCCGACGAGTTGGATCTGGGACCCGTGGTTCGGGAACGAGTGATTCTGGCGGTGCCCGACTACCCGCTGTGCAGCGAGGACTGCCGCGGTCTGTGCCCGACTTGTGGGGCGAATCTGAACGAGACAGAGTGCGACTGTGAGGTGGCGGAACCGGATTCACGCTGGGGTCCGCTGTTGAAGTCGCAACGCAAGGAATAGACTGAGGGTCGAACGAAAGATGGCCGTACCCAAACGACGAACGTCAAAAGCACGTAAGCGGAAGCGCCGCTCTCATTACAAGGCGGAAGTGGTGGCCAGCCAGGCCTGTCCTCGCTGTGGGGACCCGAAGCTGCCCCACCGTGTTTGCCAGACGTGCGGCTACTACCGAGACGCGGAAGTCATTCAAGTCGAGACGGAGTTCTGACGAGGGGCAGGACGGCATCGTCCTGCCAGCGGGTCTCGGATGAGGTCTCTTGCTATGGGCCGCCGGTCGGTCGAGCGGCTCTGACGACGCGTTCCTCGGACCTTCGGGTGTTTTGGAGCGCGTCACCCGGACCTGACGGGTGGCGTGCTCGTTGTATTTGGCAGGTAGAAGCGATTACTCCGGCCCGACGGACAGCAAGGAGCGGGGGTAGGCTGGGGCTGAACGCGATTACGGGTATAGAGCCAGCGGAAGGGGTGTCGATGGCGATTCGTCCGGCAACCCGGATAGCTGCGAGATGCGGATAGCGGTCGATGCGATGGGGGGCGACGGCGCACCCGCGCGTGCTGTTCGCGGCAGCGTTGAGGCGCTGCAGCAGTTGGACTCTGATTTAACGCTGTTGCTGGTCGGCGATCCGGAAGCGATCGGTAGGGAGCTCCAAGAGCAGAGTGTACCCGAAGGCCGGCTAGAGATCGTTGCGGCGCACGAGTCGATTGGCATGGGCGATCCGCCGGTGGAGTCAGTTCGGCGCAAGCGGGACAGCTCAGTCGTTCGCGGAGTGGAGTTGCAGCGGAGCGGGGAGGCCGACGCTTTCATCTCGGCCGGTTCGACGGGCGCGATCGTCGCCGCCTCGATCTTGATGCTCGGTTCGCTGCCGGGAACGGATCGACCGGCGCTCGGAGCGCTGCTGCCAACGGTGAAGCCGCACCCGACCTTGGTGCTGGATGTGGGTGCCAACGTAGATTGTCGGCCGCAGCAGTTGGAGCAGTTCGCGCATCTCGGCCACATCTATGTCCAGGATCTGGAGGGTCGTCAGATGCCCCGGATCGGGCTGCTGAATGTGGGCGAGGAGGCGGGCAAGGGGGATGCGCTGACGCTGGAGGCCTATCGGCTTTTGGAGCGCGGCGGCCTGAATTTCTTAGGCAACGCCGAGGGGCGTGACATCATTACGGGCGAGTATGACGTCGTTGTGTGCGACGGCTTTGTTGGCAATGTCGTTCTAAAGTTCTACGAGTCGGTTGCCGGGCACATGGCCCAGATAGTCAGCCGCGCGGTTGCCGACCAGGCGACAGGATTGGACCTGCAGAGCTTCTGCAGCGTGCTCGACTATGCGGAGTACGGGGGAGCGCCCTTGCTGGGTGTAGGCGGGGTGACCGTGATCTGTCACGGCGACTCGCCCAGTCGTGCATATCGCAACGCGATACGCGTGGCGATCAAGTCGGTGGAGAGCGACATGGTAGAGCATCTGAGGCGTGAACTCTCGCAACCTGCCGGTACGGGGGTCTGAGGGTGTCGGTGGGAACGGTCCGTCTCGTCTCGACCGGGATGTGGGTGCCCGAGCGGGTGCTCACGAACGCGGATCTCGAGCGAATGGTCGACACGACGAACGAGTGGATAGTCGAACGCACGGGCATTCGCGAGCGCCGCATCGCGCCCGACGATGTCGGGGCGGTCGACATGGGGTGCCTGGCATCGCAGAAGACGCTGGAGGATGCCGGCCTGGGCGCCGATGAGGTGGATGCGATCATCGTGTCGACGGCCACGCCGGACCGCTTGCTGCCGGCCACGGCGTGTGACATCCAGGCGAGGCTGGGCGCGCACCGTGCCGTGTCGTTCGATGTATGGGGGGCCTGCAGCGGCTGGCTGTACGCGCTGAACGTCGCCCGTGGGCTCATCGCGACGGGTCAGGCAGAAACAGCGCTGTGCGTTGCGACCGAGAAGATGAGCGCGATCACCGACTGGACCGACCGGGCGACCTGCGTGCTGTTCGGTGATGCGGCGGGCGCGGCGGTCGTGCGTCGCTCTGACGAAGAAGGGCGCGGAATACTCGCGAGCTACATGCGGTCGGATGGCACGCTGGCGCAGCTACTCTTCCGAGCGCCGTTCAACCAGCAGCTCGCATCCGCCGAGATCGCGGCCCGGGATGGCTATCTGCAGATGGCTGGCCGCGAGGTGTTCAAGAACGCGGTGCGTTCGATGTGCGAGGCGGTGGACGCCGTTTTGGAGCAGGCCGGGGTGTCGAAAGGCGAGATTGACCTGTTGGTACCGCACCAGGCCAACATCCGAATCATCGAGGCGACGGCCAAATATGCCCGAGTACCGATGGACCGCGTCTGGGTCAATGTGGACCGCTACGGCAATACGTCGTCCGCGACCATTCCCGTTTCCTTGCACGAGGCGCGCGAGGCCGGTCGGATCAGCGATGGCTCGCTCGTGCTGATCGTAACCTTCGGGGCCGGTCTGACTTGGGCCGGCACGTTGATACGCTGGTAGAGTCGAGGCCGAAGTGAGCGACCTGGCAGTCCTTTTCCCCGGTCAGGGAAGCCAATTCGTCGGCATGGGAGCCGAGTTGGCGCGGGCCTATCCCGCGGCGGGCAAGGTTTTCGAGCGTGCCGACGAGGTGCTGGGTTTCCGGCTGTCCGAACTGTGTTGGGAGGGTCCCGAGGAAGAGCTGAAGCAGACCCAGAACGCTCAGCCGGCGATCCTCGTTCACAGTCTGGCCGTGTGGGCGGCCGTTGAGCATAGCTTGGCCAAGCGCGTCGGATACGCGGCGGGCCACTCGCTCGGCGAGTTCAGCGCGTACGCGGCGGCGGGATCACTCACGCTCGAGGATGCCGTTCACCTGGTCAGGCGGCGGGGCGAGTTGATGGCGGAGGCGCGGGCGGGTACGATGGCCGCCGTGGTCGGACTCGATCCAGCTGCGATCGAGACGATCTGCGAGGAAGCGAGCGATGGGAACGGCGTGGTGGTGGCGGCGAACTACAACTCGCGGCAACAGATAGTGGTCTCGGGGGACATGGAGGCCGTGGATCGGGCGAGCGAACTGGCGAAGGCGGCGGGCGCGAAGATGGTTCGCCCGTTGGCGGTGAGTGGTGCTTTCCATTCTCCCCTCATGACGGATGCGGAGGCCGGTTTGCGGGAGGCGCTGGCGCGAGTCGAGTTCGAGCCGCCGCGATTTCCGGTCGTGTGCAACGTCACGGCCGAACCGGTGACCGATGCGGAACTGGCTCGCGCCATGCTCGTGCGCCAGTTGACCGCCCCCGTCCGCTGGACCGAAGGGATTCTCGAAATCGCCGCGGCGGGGATCCAGCAATTCGTGGAAGTCGGTCCGGGCAAGGTGCTGACGGGCCTTCTACGTCGGATCGATCCTGAGTTCGAAGGCCGGGCGGTCGGGACGCCGCAGGACGTGGAGCAAGTCATGAGGGAGAAGCAGTGAACGAGGAGCTGCGGGGCGAAGTCGCGATCGTTACAGGAGCTTTCCGTGGGATCGGTCTTGCCACGGCGTCCGAGTTGGCGACGGCGGGGGCGCGGGTGGCGTTGGTGAACCGGGACGCGAGTCGGGCCGAGGCAGCGGCGGCGGCGGTGCCGGAGGGCCGCGGGCGGTCCTACATCTGCGACGTGACCGACGTCGACTGCGTCAGCGACATGGTGGAGATCATCGAAAAAGACCTGGGTCCCGTGTCGATCCTCGTGAATAATGCCGGTGTGACCCGCGACAAGCTGCTTTTGCGGATGAGTGACGAGGACTGGGACCTGGTGATGGACGTCAATCTCAAGGCGGCGTTCAACCTCATGAAGATCATCTCGCGTGGCATGCTGCGGCGTCGGGCGGGATCGATCGTCAACATCTCCAGCGTGGTTGGCGTCATGGGAAACGCCGGCCAGGTAAACTATGCGGCGGCGAAGGCGGGACTTATCGGCCTTACGAAATCAGCCGCCAAGGAGCTGGCGCCGCGCGGCGTCCGCGTCAATGCGGTGGCGCCCGGCTTCATCGAGACTCAGATGACGGCCGACCTCCCCGGGCAGGCGCGGGAGATTCTGTTGGCACAGATCCCGATGGGCGAACTGGGCAAGCCCCAGGACATAGCACCGGTCGTCCGCTTCCTGGCGGGCCCGGGAGCTCGGTACATCACGGGGCAGGTGATTGTTGTGGACGGCGGTATGGTCATGTAAGTTCGGTGGAGTTTTTTTGAGCAGATTGGCCGTTTTCGAGGGGGAAAAGGTAAAGGAGACACCCATGGCAGACATCGAATCCCGCGTCAGGGATATCATCGTGAGCGAGTTGGGAGTCGAAGCCTCCAAAGTCACGACCGAGGCTTCCTTCGTCGAGGACCTCGGCGCCGACTCGCTCGACACCGTCGAGCTGGTGATGGCGTTCGAGGAGGAGTTCGGGATCGAGATCCCGGATGAGGATGCCGAGAAGATGGAGACGGTCGGCGACGCGATCAAGTATCTACAGGAGAAGGAAGGGGATTAGCCGATCGATGACATCTGATGGACGAAGGGTTGTCATCACGGGCTGCGGTCTGATCACGGCGATCGCGAACGACGTCGCCAGCAACTGGGAGGCTTTGCTAGCCGGCAAGAGCGGCGGAGCCACCATCACGCTTTTCGACCCAAGCGATCAGCCGGTTCGCTTCGCCGCCGAGGTGAAGGATTTCGATCCCGCTCAGTACCTCGACCGCAAGGAGGTCAAGCGAACCGACCGCTTCACTCACTTCGCGCTGGTCGCAACGGCGCAAGCATGGGAAGCGGCGGGATTGGGCGGTGATGCGGCAAACGTCGCTCCCGAGCGCCTCGGTGTAATCACCGGGAGCGGGATCGGCGGTATTGCCACGCTCGAGCAGCAACACCGGGTCTACTTGGAGCGCGGTCCCGAACGAGTATCCCCGTTTTTCGTGCCCATGTTCATCGCGGACATGGCGCCGGGGCTGATCTCGATGAAGTATGGTGCCAAGGGACCGAATTACACGACTGTCTCGGCCTGCGCGTCCAGCGCCCACGCGATTGGTAACGCCTTCAAGCTGATCCAACGGGGCGCGGCGGACATGATCATCGCGGGGGGCAGCGAGTCTGCGGTAACACCACTGACCATGGCGGGGTTCGCCTCGATGAAGGCGATTTCGTCCCGCAACGACGCGCCCGAGTTGGCCAGCCGGCCGTTCGACGCCAACCGCGATGGTTTCGTGCTGGGCGAAGGCTGCGGCATGGTGGTGCTGGAGGAGCTCGAGACGGCCAAGGCGCGCGGCGCGCCCATCATGGCGGAGCTTTTGGGTTACGGAATAACGGCCGACGCCCACCACATAACGGCGCCGGCACCGGAAGGCGAAGGCGCTCAGCGCGCGATGAGGTTGGCGCTCGAGGATGCCGGCGCCCAGCCTTCGGACGTGGATTACATCAACACGCACGGCACGTCGACGCCGTTGAACGACCTCAGCGAGACGCAGGCTATCAAGGCGGTGTTTGGGAGTCATGCCTACGAGCTGGTGGCCGGGTCGACCAAGTCGATGACCGGGCATACGCTGGGAGCCGCGGGCGGGGTCGAGACCGTGATCACCGCGCTGGTGTTGCGAGAGGGGAAGATCCCACCGACGATCAACTTCAGCGACGCCGACCCCGAGTGTGACCTGAACTACGCGCACAACCAGGTGGTGGAGAGGCCGGTGCGCCTCGCTCTGACCAACTCCTTCGGCTTCGGTGGCCACAACGTATGTCTGGCCGTCAAGCGCTGGGAAGGCCAGTAGCCACGCCTGAACCGATCCCGAACGTCGGACTCCGGGCGTCGATGTGTTGGGTTGACGTCCATGCCCGGAGCGCCGGCGTTCGTCACCTTCGCACCCAAGACGCTGACCGGGAACGGCTGCCCTTGCATTCGCGGCGCCTAATCGAGCCGGGTGTAAGCCGCGGCGGACGTGACCGCCGAACCGCCGGCCGCTCGGCGGTCGAGCGAAGTTCCCGTCTTGTTCAATAACCACGGGGCGATTATTAACGAGCCGGACGGGCATTCCAGCTGGGAGAGAGCCGGATGCGGGTCGGAATAGGCTTCGACATACACGCCTTCGCGGAGGGACGACGACTCGTGCTGGCCGGGATCGACTTCGAGGGAGAGGTGGGCCTGCAGGGGCACAGCGATGCCGATGTGCTCACCCACGCGGTCATCGATGCGCTTCTGGGGGCCGCGGGCATGGGGGACATTGGCCAACATTTCCCGGATACCGACGAGCGCTGGCGTGACGCATCCTCGCTCGCCATGCTCGCCGAGGTGCGGCGCCGGCTCGAGGATGAGAACTATCAGCCTGTCAACGTGGACGTGTCGATTGTCGCCGAGCGACCTCGTCTGGCCCCCAAACTGGAACCCATGCGTGAGGCGCTCGCCCGGGCCTTGGGGATCGGGCCGGATTTCGTCTCCATCAAGGCGACCACGGCGGAACGGTTGGGGGCACTGGGCCGCTCCGAGGGCATCGCCGCTTGGGCCGTCGCTTTGATCGACCGCGTGCCCGAGTTGGACCTGCCGTAGCCGGGAGACGACGTGTCCGCGATGAGTCATCTGTTGCTCGGGGTTGGTTACGCAGCTTCGAACTGGCTTGTCGCGCTGCCCAATCTGGAAGAGATACTCCAGCATCTCGAGGCGATCGCGCCCCACTGGGTGTACGGCGTCATCGCTGCGGGAGTAGCGATCGAGAACTTCTTTCCGCCAATCCCCGCCGATAGCTTCGTCCTCCTGGGGGCATTTCTCTCGGCCAATGGCCGG
>JASFLD010000127.1:0-9574 GCA_050118275.1 Gemmatimonadales bacterium | reverse complement strand
CTCGGCCAGGCCTTGCTCGCCCAGACGCAGGTCGACTTCGAGTCGCGTTCCGTAAACCAACAGGTCGGACAGCGTTGCCGAGACGAGCAGCGAGGCCTTGTACCGGCTGTCGTATCGGTAACCGAAGCCCAAACGGGCGAGACTCTGCTCGACGAGCGCCAGCCGGAGCCTGCGGCGGCCGGACCAGGGGCCCGATTCCCTCCGCGTCGGCGGGTCGCCGGTTCCGCCGGGGCTGGCGGCGTCATCCAGGCGATACTGGACGCTGCGAAAGCGACCCGTGTCGTAAAGTCGTGCGACGCCGGCATCCAGGTCGGCAATCGGAACCCAGCCGGGCAGCACGATCCGGAGATGGTCTTGCACGAAAGACGGCGACGCCCTGTCGAGCCCTTCCAACTCCAGGCGGGTGACGTACACGGAATCGTCGTAGGGATTGTCGATCGCCGAAAATTCCGAGACGGCCGCCGCCGCGGTCTCGGCATCCACCTCGTCTGGCGGACGGGTTGACGCGGGTTCCGCGAGGCCGAGGTCGGTCAGTTCGCTCAGCACGGCGAGCGCCGCCGCCGCACCGCGCCGCGCCCATTCGTCCGCTTTGTCGAAGCTCGTGGACGCCAGGCCGCCGATTTCCGGTAGAATCAGCACGTCGCACAGCTCACGCTGTCGTATGGTCGACTGCCAGATGCGATAGCCGATCGTTTGATCGAGTACGGCGAGCAGGTTGTCCAGGCTGTCGGCCGGCTCGAGTGGCTTGGAGACGTCTGAGCAGATCAAGAGATCCGCGCCCAACGCGCGAGCGTCTTCAGCCGGCAGGTTGCGGGAGACGCCGCCGTCGGTGAGCAAAGCGCCGTCGATCCGCACCGGCGCGAAGACGCTGGGTATGGCCGTGCTGGCCCGCATCGCCTCCGGCAGATAACCGCCTTCGAGCCGGACGGCTTCGCCCGTCCCGACGTCGGTCGCGACGGCGGCGAAGGCGAGGGGCAGGTCGCGGAAATCGCGCACTGGGTGCGCTCTCCAGGTCAGTAGCGCGAGGAACTGGCCGAGGCGCTGGCCAACGATGAAACCGCCCGGCAGGGTCGGTCTGCCGTGCCGGATGGGCAGGGTGAACATGAGGTGGTCCACCTCGGACTTCCGTTCCAGCGACAGGTTCCGCCTCTCTGCATTGTCGTCGAACAACCGATCCCAGTTGGCGGAGGAGGCGACCCGTAGCAGGAGCTCCGGCGAGTAACCCATGGCATACAGGCCTCCGACCACGCTGCCCATGCTGGTACCGGTCACGATGTCGAATTCGACACCCGCCTCGGTCAGCACGGAGATGACCCCGATGTGCGCCAGGCCGCGGGCCGAGCCGCCACTGAGCACGAGCCCGACCTTGGGTCGGCCGGCATGCGGCGGCGCGCTGTCCTGTGGCAGCGAGCTCATTTGCGGAGCTGATTCGCGCTGGAGGTCCTGCACGGGAGAGCGCGGGCCGGCTTCCAGCGGGGTCAGGCACGCGAGCAACGATGCGAGGGTGATCAGGGCCAACCGCGTCGTGCGGCACGCGCTCGCACGAAGGGTGGAATCGGCGCGTCCGAGATCCATAGGAGACCAGGGCCCTAGAAGGCGATACGGAAATCTTCCGGCAGCTGGGCCGGTGGTGGCACTTCCTTCAACTCGTCGACGTGCGCGCCGGACGGGCCGTGGAGCAATTGCAGAGACATCTCGTCGACGGCCGTCCGTGGTCCGGCGAAGGTGACCTCCACGGTTCCGTCGGCGCAGTTGCGGACGCTACCTCGCAGCCCGAGGCGTCGTCCTTGGATCTGGGTCCAGTAGCGGAAGCCGACACCCTGGACACGGCCGTGGACCCTGTAAGCTTTGCGGATCTCCTGGGTGTCCGACATAGAGAGTGTGCTCGCGTTTGGAACCAATCGTCGGGATGCGATCTCCGTGGGAACCGAGAAAGTGAATATGCGAGTTGCGAGTCGGCGAGGCTAGGAGGGTCTGCGCGTGAGTTGGCTGAGCTATGTCTGTTGTGAGAGGCGGCGTGGGATCTGGAGGCAGCGGAGCCTGCGGGCACTGGTGAAGTCGCCGGTGGATTATAGGTTTTTGGGTGGTGGTGGCGAGTGATGGGATGGAGTGTCTTGATGGAGAGAACATGAGCGGTCGGTACGATGTGATAGTGGTGGGAGGCGGCCACGCGGGTTGCGAAGCGGCGGCTGCGGCGGCGCGTGTGGGCGTGCGTACGCTGTTGATCACGTCGTACCTGGCGCGAGTGGGGCAGTTGAGTTGTAATCCGGCGGTGGGTGGAGTGGCGAAGGGTACGGTAGTGCGGGAGGTGGACGCATTGGGCGGGCTGATGGGGCGTGCGGCCGATCGAACGTCCGTTCAGTTCCGCATGCTGAATCGCCGGAAAGGGCCCGCGGTTTGGTCACCTCGCTCACAGTGCGACCGCTGGCTCTACCCCCGCGCCATGCGATCGCTCCTCGAGGCGACGCCCGGGCTGGAGCTCTTCCAGGGCACCGTCGAATCGCTGCTGATGGCGTCGGGAAGTATCCGCGGCGTGACGTGCCGCGACGGGTCGAAGTTCGAGGCAAAGCGGGTCGTGCTCACCGCCGGTACGTTCCTGCGCGGTGGGATACACATCGGGGGCGGCATTCAGGAGGCGGCGGGCCGGGCCGGGGATCCGCCCGTCGTGGAGTTGGCGCGAGAGCTGGAGGCGTTGGGGTTGGAGGTGACGCGGTTCAAGACCGGCACGCCGCCCCGGGTTGATGGTCGTACGGTGGAGTTCTCGAAGCTCGAGCGCCAGGACGGCGAGCCGGAGCCGTTCCATTTCTCTTTCTGGGAACGGAACGAGCGACTGCCGCAGTTGCCCTGCTGGATCACTTGGGCGGGCGAGGAGGTGAAAGGGATCATCCAGGACAACTTGGAGCGGTCGGCGCTGTACGGCGGCTCGATCGTCGGCCAAGGGCCGCGTTACTGTCCTTCCATCGAAGACAAGGTGGTGAAATTCCCGCATGCGCCGCGTCATCAGATCTTCCTGGAACCCGAAGGATTGGAGACGAGCGAACTGTACGTGAACGGGCTGTCGACGTCGATGCCGCCGGACGTGCAGAGGTCCTTCCTTGCCGCGGTTCCGGGCCTCGAGCGAGCCAGGATGACGCAACCGGGCTACGCCATCGAGTACGACTATTTTCCGCCCTACCAGTTGCAACCGACCCTGGAGTTGAAAGCGATCGCCGGCCTCTATTTCGCTGGCCAGATCAATGGTACGACGGGATACGAGGAAGCGGCGGCTCAGGGCATCGTCGCCGGGATCAACGCGGCGCTGTCCGCGCTGGACAGAGAGCCGCTGATCATGGGGAGGGACGAGGCGTACCTGGGCGTTTTGATCGATGATCTCGTGACGCGGGGTGTGGACGAGCCGTACCGTCTCTTTACGTCGCGGGCGGAGTTCCGGCTCACGCTCCGGCAGGACAACGCGCTGCGCCGACTGGGTCCCAAGGCGGCGGAGCTGGGATTGTTGAGCGGAGCGCAGCGGCGAGTCCTGGCCGAGAGGCTGGAGGCGGAGGACCGGGCGGCGCGCTGGGCCGCCGAGGAACGGGCGGAACCGGAGCAGGTGAACGACTATCTCCGCCAGCGCGGTACGTCGGTGATCGAGGAGCCGACGCGTCTGGCGCAGCTGCTCAAGCGCCCGGAAGTCAGCGTTCTCGATCTGGTGGGGCCGGGGCGGCCGCTTCACAGGAACGGCGCTTTGGACCTCGACGCGCTGGCGGCTGTCGAGATGGACATCAAGTATGCGGGGTATGTGGCCAAGGAGCGGGCGCGAGCGACGCGGCTGAGTCGGCAGTCGGAATTCAAGTTGCCGGGGGATCTGCCTTACCAAGAGTTTTCCAGCCTGTCCATCGAGGCTCGACAGAAGCTGGGGCGCATCCGCCCCGTGACCCTGGCTCAGGCAGCCCGGATACCCGGTGTGGCGCCCAGCGACCTGGAGAACCTCATCATGGAGGTTCGTAAGCGCCAGTAGCCACGGCTCCACCGGGGCGGACGTGAAGACTTGGCGGTTGACGTGACGGCCCCCAGGTTCCGGTCCGGCGCCTGGCTCATCCTCGGTCCTGAGTCCAATCCTCCAAGCCGGGCCGCGGTTTCACGTGAAACGCTTCTGCTCGACGCGGTCCTCCGGCACGACACTCGTTGTGAAGGTTTCACGTGGAACGTCGGGCCCCTTTCGTCGTCATCGCCTGATGGGTATTATTGGACAACAGCCTGAGCCCACCCCTGCCTCTTTTCCATCTCGGGCCGGGAAAGTCCAATGTCGAAAGTCATCGCCATCGCCAATCAGAAGGGCGGGGTGGGGAAGACCACTACTGCCATCAACCTCGGCGCGTGTCTCGCCGTCGCGGAACGCCCAACGCTGGTCATCGATGCGGACCCACAAGGCAACGCCACCAGCGGCCTGGGCATAGATCGCGACGAGCTGGACGTCTCGATCTATGACATCCTGCTCGAAGACGTTTCGGCCCACGACGCCGTACTGACAGGCGTCCACTTCCCGAAACTGGATGTCCTCCCCTCCCATCGGGACCTGTTGGGCGCCGAAGTAGCCATGGCGGGACGACCGGGTCGTGAGACGCTGCTGCGGGAGGCGATAGCCTCGATCCGCGCACGCTACGACTACGTCATCATCGACTCGCCGCCGTCGCTCGGGCTGCTGACCGTGAACACGCTCTCGGCGGCCGATGCCGTTCTCATTCCGATCCAGTGTGAGTACTACGCCCTGGAGGGCCTCAGCCAGTTGCTGAACACCGTTCGTCTGGTGCAGCGAGCCCTGAACCCCGCGCTGCAAATCGAGGGCGTTCTTCTGACCATGTTCAACGAGCGGCTGAACCTCTCGCGGCAAGTCGCGGACGAAGCCCGCGATTACTTCGGTCCCAAAGTCTATCGGACATCGATTCCGCGGAACATTCGCCTGGCGGAAGCGCCCAGCTTCGGTCAGCCGATCGTGGTCTACGATGTGTTGTCGTCGGGCGCGGCCAGCTATCTTGATCTGGCCCAAGAACTTATGAGCAGAAATGGCAGTGGCAAGAAGACAGCAGAAGCGACTCGGTAAGGGACTCGACGCCCTTCTCGGGGACTACGTCTCCGAAGAGACCACCGTACAGTCCGGGCACGACCGCCTGCCGGTCTCGGAGCTTCGCCCGAACCCCTTCCAGCCACGCGGCGCAGTGGACCGCGAGGCCCTGAAGGCCCTTGTCGACTCGATACGCGAGAACGGGCTGCTGCAACCGGTGGTGGTGCGCTCCGCCGAGGACGGCGCCTGGGAGATCGTCGCGGGCGAGCGGCGCTTCCGGGCGGTGCAGGAACTGGGCTGGAGCGATGTGCCAGTCGTCGTACAGCAAGTCGACGACCGGATGATGCTGGTTCTGGCCTTGATCGAGAACCTCCAACGCGAGGACCTGAACCCGCTCGACGAAGCGCGCGCCTATCGGCGACTGGTCGATGAGTTCGGTCTGACCCAGGCCCAGGTGGCGGAGCGCGTCGGCCGCGACCGGTCGACGGTGACCAATACGCTGCGCCTGCTCAGCTTGCCGGAATCGGTACAGGAGTTGTTGTCGAGTGGCGCCATCACCGCCGGTCATGCCCGGGCCCTCCTCGGCCTCGACGATGAGGCTCGCGTCGTCGAACTGGCCCGGGCGGCGGCGAAGTCGGGGCTCTCCGTGCGCGAGGTCGAGCGGCGCGTACGGCAGCGTCGCTCAGGGCCGCCGAAGAAGTCGGGCGCGAAGCGCTCCGAACCGCGCTCCCACGCCTATGCCGCGCGCGCCGAGCAGGCGCTGGCGCGTGCCTTGGGCACGGCGGTGCGGGTCAAGCTCGAAGGCGGAAGCAAGGGAAAGATCGAGATCCCGTTCCGAGACGCGGAAGACTTCGAGCGCGTCGTCGAGGCCATCGTCGGCGTCGGCGGTATCGTATGACCGGGATCGATCGATGAAGGAGAACGACGGCGGCTACACTCTCGTCCTCGTACCGGGGGATTCGGAGCGGACGCGAGCGGTCCGGCTGACGCCCAGGATGCTACGCATCGGCGGCGCTCTCGGCTTGGGAGGCCTGCTGGGGCTGGCCTTGATGCTGGGAAGCTGGTGGTATTTCGCCGCCCAGTCCGCGCGCATCCCCGTGCTCGAGCAACAGATCACCGCACTGGAGGCCGACAACGCGAAGGTCCAGCGCTTGGCCGAAAGCCTGACCTTGCTGCAGGCGGAATACGACAAGATACGCAGCATGTTGGGAGGAGACGTCCTGGGCTCCAGTCCAGCGCCCGAGCGGCTGCCGGCGGAGGAAGTGGTCTCGGCCGCGGAAGGGGCTCCCGGGACGGGCCTCTCGCCCCAGATTCCCACCAGCTGGCCCCTGGCCACGGCGGGCTTCGTGACGCAGGAGCTGGAGCAGGCACAGGAAGGGGCACACCCGGGCATAGATATCGCCGTGGCCCAGAACTCGTACATCCGGGCCAGTGGTGCCGGGGTCGTCACCGAGGCGGGAGCGGACTCCGTCTATGGACTCTACGTGCTCCTGCAGCACGGCAATACCGGCTACTATTCGATGTACGGGCACGCCTCCCGATTGTATGTCGCCTCCGGTGATCGCGTTCGCCAGAACGAGGTGATCGCGCTCTCCGGGAATACCGGTCGTTCCACGGCGCCGCACCTGCATTTCGAGATCCTCCAGGACGGAAACCCCATCGACCCGTTCACGCTGGTCCGCCAGCGATGAAAGGAATAGACTAGAAGGTCAGATGCTTGGAAGAGACAAGAAACCAACTCAGGAACAACGGGCACCCATGGCTAAACCAGAACAGACCAGCAACGACGCCGCGATCTCGCTGATCGCGCAGGGTATGAAAATCGTCGGAAACTGCGAGACGGACGGGACGATCCGGGTGGAGGGCCACGTCGAGGGAACCATCAGAGCCGGCAAGTCCGTCGTGGTCGGGCGGGGAGGGGAGGTGACCGGCGACATCATCACCCAGGACGCCGTGATCAGCGGTCGCGTCAACGGCAACATCGTCGCCGAAAGCCGGCTCGAGCTACAAGCAACCTGCGACATCGAGGGTGAGATTCGCAGTCGCCGGGTCCAGCTCGACGAAGGCGCTCGCTTCAACGGGCAGGTCCACATGGAGGACCCATCCACGTCAGGAGTCATCAAGTCGACGCCGAGACCCAGCGTAGAGCAACCTGCCAGTCCGCCCAAGATCGGCGTTCCGCCGGGGCAAAGCTAACGCGCCCGAGGAGCGCCTCCCGAACTTCCGAAGGGGCGGTCAACCACGGTGACCGCCCCTTTGGTCGAGCCCAGAGAAGAACTGACGGAGCGACTCTATGCAAAAACGGAGGAAGGGAGCTGCCAGTCCACGACGGCGTCGTTCGGTCAGCCGCACCAAGCGGGTGCCCCGGGGTCCGTACACCGCGGACGAACGACTCTTCAGCCGGCAGATCACCGAGTCCGAGCTGACCGAGAGCGTCGCGCGACCGCACCCGGAACGTCTCGCTGAAATCCTCGAGCCGATACCGGACCCCAGCCTCAGGGATCCGTGGCGCGTCTTCCGCATCATGGGGGAATTCGTCGATGGCTTCGATGCCCTGGCTCGGATCGGCCCCGCCGTGTCGATCTTCGGGTCCGCCCGCACGTCGCGCAGCGATCCCGACTACAAGGCGGCCACGCAGACCTGTCGTCTCCTGGCGGAGGCGGGCTTTGCGGTGATCACCGGCGCGGGTCCCGGCATCATGGAGGCGGCCAACAAGGGCGCGCGTCTGGGCGGTGGCCTCTCGATCGGCCTCAACATCGAACTACCCTTCGAACAGGACGTCAACGACCACGTCGATCTGGCATTGACGTTTCGCTACTTCTTCGTGCGGAAGACGATGTTCTTGCGTTACTCGGAAGGCTTCGTGATCTTCCCGGGTGGCTACGGCACGATGGACGAGTTGTTCGAGGCGCTGACCCTGATTCAGACCGGAAAGATCCACAACTTCCCACTCGTGATGTTCAACTCGCGTTATCACAACCGCCTGCTCCGCTGGATGCGGACCCACATGTTGGCCGGTGGCAAACTGTCGTCCTCGGACTTCGAGATCATAAGTCTGGCCGACACCCCCGAGAAGGCGGCGCAGATGATCATCGATGCGAACCAGGAGCGGGTTGCCCGGGAACGGCGGAAGCGCAAGGGCGCCTAAACGTAATACACCTTACTTTCTTGGGACCGGCGACCATGTCCACAGCTCGTTCGAGCCAGTTTCTCCGCGGCTCGCCTATCGATCCGCGCCCGATCACCGGCCATGAGTCGGTGGCTGACATCATCGATGGGACTTTTCTCGCCTACAACGCCGGCCGCCTGCGCGAGGCGTGCCAGCTACTGGTCGAGAAAATCCTGCGTCCCGACGTGACGGTTGGGTTGAGCTTGAGTGGCGCCCTGACGCCGGCGGGGCTGGGCATGTCCGCATTGATTCCCGTTGTCGAGGCCGGGTTCATCGATTGGATCGTCTCGACCGGCGCCGTTCTGTATCATGACACCCACTTCGGCATCGGCCTGAAGATGCGGCGCGGCCGCCCGGACGTCTCCGATGTCGTGCTGCGCGAGGAAGGCGTCGTGCGGATCTACGATATCTTCTTCGACTACGAGGTCCTGCTCTCGACCGATGCTTTCTTTCGCGAGATTTTTCAGGCCGACGAGTTCCAGCGGACCATGGGGACGGCCGAGTTTCACCACCTCTGCGGCCGTTACGTGCTCGAGCGCGAGCGGGCATTGGGCCTCAGCCGCAAGTCGTTGATCGCCGCGTGCCACGAGGCGAACGTGCCGATCTATACCTCCTCGCCGGGCGATTCGAGTATCGGGATGAACGTCGCCGAGCAGGCGCTGGCCGGCAACCGTCTACAGATCGACCCTTCGATCGATGTCAACGAAACGGCGGCCATCGTTCTCGATGCCAAGCGCTCCGGCGGCAAGAGTGCGGTCGTGATCATGGGGGGTGGCAGCCCGAAGAACTTCCTGCTGCAGACCGAGCCACACCTACAGGAAGTGTTGGGGATCGAAGAAGCCGGCCACGATTACTTCATCCAGATGACCGATGCGCGGACCGACACGGGGGGCCTGTCCGGTGCGACCCCTTCCGAGGCGGTGAGCTGGGGCAAGGTCGATCCGGATGCCTTGCCGAACACGGTGGTCGGCTATCTGGATGTGAGCGTGGCCCTGCCCCTGTTGGCGGCGTACGCTCTGGCCAGGAGCGAGCCGCGCGAGCCGAAGAAGCTGTACGAGCGCCGGGTGGAAATGCTGGCACGGTTGGAGGAGGCCTATCGGAGTTCTGGGCCGCCCGGCAGCCGAAAATGAAACTGCCGGGCCCATTGATCGAGGCCCGCTTTCGTGACCGCCCGAACCGGTTCTTGAGCATCGTCGAACTGCAGGGAGAGTTGCTGGAAGCCCACCTGCCGGACCCCGGCCGCCTACGTGAGCTGCTGACGCCCGGCCGCCGGGTATGGGTTCGCCCCTCGCCGGGCCCGAAGCGCAAGACGCGCTACACTCTGGCGGTGGTCGAGGCCGAAGCGGGCGAGCTGGTGTCCGTGG
>JASFLD010000126.1:0-9587 GCA_050118275.1 Gemmatimonadales bacterium | reverse complement strand
ATCGTCGTGTATCTGCGACGCGGGCCAGGGGCCGTCGCCCCACAGGTCTGAGGGCGCGACCGACCGGTCTCGTCATTTCGCCCCAACGGCCGGCGACAGAGCGTCGGACTCCGGGGAAGATGGCGCCGCTTCGCATGCCCAGTCCTCCAATTGGCCGCGCGCTTCTCGAACGGCATGGCGCGCACGCGCCCGGCCCAGACTCCAGGTCCGCCAATCTGCGCTCCGCGAAGGTGTCCAGCGCTCCAGGATGCGGGCGGCCGCCCGGCAGCGCTGCTCGAGATCCAGTCGGGGGAGCGCGGCGACGAGTTGCGGGATGGCGTCGCCGCTCAGCGAGGCGGTGTAAGCGCCGTCGAACTCCTCGCCGTGCAGTGCGCGGCTGACGTTGACGCGGGCGACCAGCGCGTCGGGGTTCACCAGGTTGACGGCAGCGATGACGCCAAAGCCGGCAAGGGCAGCGCCGGTGGTGAAGACGGTCCGTCGTTCTCGCAGGACGGTGAAGGAAAACCAGAGCAGCACGATGCCCAGCCAGATCATGAACGCGGTCGTGTACAAGCGCGCCTCGGTCAGTCCGTAGGCGCTCTGGTAGAGCAGCATGCGCTTGACGGCGGAGGCGACGACGACGATCAGCAGCGCGACCGACGTGCCGGCCAGGAAGCGATAGGCGAGGCGGCTCTTGTGATCGGCCTCGGCCAATACCCAATCCGCGGCAAGCAGGAGCGGCAGAACGAGGGTGACCACCCAAACGAGCTCGAAGAAGCCACGCCGAGCGTATTCGGAATAGGTGAGCCCGACGGTTCCCTCCACCAACGATGCGTCGCCGAACAGATAGCGGAATTGTACGAGAGCGAACGTGATGAACAGGAGGTTGGTCAAGACTAGAGGCACACCGACTTCGACGATACCGACAGCAGGGCGGTCGACTCGCAGCTCCGAGAAAGCTCGTTGACGCAGGCTCGAGACGACCAGCAAGAAGCCGGCGGTTATCCAGGCGAAGAAGGCGATCAACGCCCCGTGCGACAAGATGTCGGCGATGTCGAAGTCGAACGTTGCGACCACCAGTCGCTCGAAGACGGCGTCCGCCGCCATCAGCAAGCCGCCGAATACGAAGAGCAGCGGTACGGCGATCAGCAAGCCCAGTCCGGCCGAGCGCGCGTGCCGCAGCCGCTGGGAACGCGTGGTCGGAGCGCGCCGGAAGTCACTGCCGGCCAGTGCGACAGCTCCCGCGCCAGCGGCCACGGCGGAGTTCAAGAAACCGCGTAGATAGTCCAGGACGGTCCAGCGGCCGACCCGCGCACCCTCGCGGCGCTCCACCCAGATGGCTAGGGCGACGACCACGGCAAACGCATCGAACAGCTTCACGCCGGGAGCGTCACGCCAGGCGAATCCCAGCGCGAACATCAGGGCGAGTAGAGCGGGCCAGGCTGGGACGGGGTGGTGGATGAGCGGCGGCCGCGTTGAGAGGGCTTGTGCGGCGAAGAGCAATGCCAGCATCCAGAGGGTCATGTTCAGACCCCAGGGCCCGACGCGCAGCAGGACGTCCGCCAGCAGGCCGAGGGACAGGGCTGCTGCCAACACAAGCGGTGCGATTCGCGATTTGTCTTCCATCATTCGACTCTAGTCATCACCGCGCATCGAGCGGATGAGGATCTCCATCTGGTCGAGGTATTGCTCGAGGGCACGGCGCCCGGCGTCGGTGAGCGTGTACTCGCTCTTCGGCACCCGGTTGACGAACGACTTCACGCAGGTCACGTAGCCGGCCTCCTCCAGCTTGCGGGCGTGCACGCTCAAGTTTCCATCCGTGATCTCGAGCAGGTCTTTGAGATCGTTGAAGGTGAGCGAGTTATTTACGGCCAACGCGCTCATGATCCCGAGACGCACCCTTTGATGGATCAGCCGGTTGAGATCGGGCGCGGCTGTCGGCGCGGCGGTTTTCGTCTCCCGCGCCGACGAATGCCGCTTGGCTCGAGAGACTTTCCGTTGCCGGGCCATGCGAGAAGTGCTGCCGCTAGCCGCCATATCCGCGGGCGATGATCGTGCCGAAGACGATGTTCAGCCCGCCGAAGCCGACGGCGAGGATCGCGTCACCCCACGCGGCGGGAGCGAGGAAGGCGATCAGCCCCATGAGCATGAAACAGAACCCCATGACCGGGACGGGCCGGACGGAGAAGGCGCCGCCCGTCATGATCGCGGTGCCGTACAAGAGCAGCCAGGTGCCGGGTATGACCTCGACGAGGCCGTGAGCGTAGAGGACGAAGGTCAGCGTGGCGCCGGCGACGAGCGGCGGACAGAGTCCGAAAACGAAACGTGCACCGGCGCCGCTGAGTAGCGGAGCGCGGGTCGCCCGTGCTTTGCGGGCCATGGCGCTGGCGCCGATGGCGACGGCGAGGAGAGCCTCGGCCAGCCAGGTGAAGAGCCAGGCGCGCGGGTCGGGTCGGGTGGCGGCGATGAGAGCGGCGGGAAGGGCGGTGAGCCCCATGAGTGCGGTTCCCCAGCCGGGAATGGCGGTGAAGGCGCTGGCACGTGTGAGAGTCCGGCGTATGAAGCGGAGATCCTCGAGGGCGCGATGGGGCGTGGCGTGTTCGGGCGCGGATCCGGGGCGGGGTGTGGCGGCGGGACTCGGTCGTTTCGGTCGAGCGTTCATGGGCCGAAGATAGGGCGAGCGGTTGGTCATGTCAAGTACTTTGTATCACAAAGTTATCGGCCATACCGCTCCTGACCGGCCCGCCGAGAAGAGGCCCGGACAAGACTGGCCACCCGCTCTGACCACCGGCGTGTCGGGCATAAGCCGGGGGCTATGGACGGCGTCGCTTGTCCTAACTGGCAGCAATCCCTAGATTTACATGCCGAAGTCTTTCGACCGATCCCCCCCGGCTGTACACCCGTCCCGGTCGTCATCTTAGTCACGCGCAACGATAGCGAACGGGTCATTCCATGCCATCGACCTTCGACAGCGGTCCGACTGGCCAACAGGTCAGAGACCGGGTTTCCGCCCGGGAGGAGGCAACCACGCGCGGAGGTCTGCGCCCCGTCCGGGCGCTCGGCCGTGCCCGACGGGCCTGGCGCCCGTGGCTGCAAGCGGTGCGGCCGCACCAGTGGGCCAAGAACTCGCTGATGTTCCTGCCTGCCCTGGCCGCACACCTCCCGCTCAGTTTGTCTCTGGTGTCACGCCTGGCGCTGGGATTCGTCGCATTCTCGGGGTTGGCCTCGGCCGTCTACCTGCTGAACGACGTAGTGGATCTGAGTAGCGATCGAAGCCACCCGCGGAAGAGGTTTCGGCCGATAGCCGCGGGTGAGATCGACATCGTGCAGGCTCTGGCGGTTTCGGTGGGACTGGTGATGGTGAGCGCGCTCCTCGCCGTCTGGTTGAACGGCGCGTTCGGCGCGATCCTGGCGCTCTACCTCTTGATGTCGACAGTATACTCGCTCTTCCTCAAGGAGCGCGTGGTCATCGACGTAATCACGCTAGCGACTCTCTACACGGTGAGAATTGTCGCGGGCGCGACGCTGGTCGGTGTGCCGCTCTCGAGGTGGTTTCTCGCGTTCTCCATCTTCTTGTTCCTGTCCCTGGCGTTGGTCAAGCGGTCGGTGGAGTTGAACGATGCCCGGGATCGCGGAGGCGGACGCGTGGCCGGTCGCGGGTATCGACCCGGAGACGCCGCGGTGCTCGGCTTTGTTGGCGTCTCATCGGCGACCGCGGCGGCCCTGGTCTACTGTCTCTACATCACCGGCGACAGCGTCTTGACGCTCTACAGCCGTCCGGACTATCTCTGGCTGGGTTTGCCGATCTTCCTCTACTGGATCATTCGCATCTGGCTACTCGCGCTGCGCGGAGACCTGGACGAAGACTCGGTGGTGTTCGCGCTGAGAGATCCACCCACGTATCTGGCGTTGGCGGCTTTCATCTTCACGGTCTGGATCGCGAGCTGACTCGCCTGTCAATGAAGAAGACAGGTCGGACTCGAATCTCGGGATGGGGGCGTTACCCGCAGGGCGTAACCAGGCTGCGGCGGCCCGAGCGGTTCTGTGATCTGCGGAGCGAGATCGGGGGGGCGACGTCTTATGTGCCGCGCGGTCTGGGTCGGAGTTACGGTGATGCATCGTTCAACAGCTCGGGCCGCACCATCCTGATGGAGCGGCTCGACCGCTTCCTCGAGTTCGATCGGGCGACAGGGATCCTCGAGTGCGAGGCGGGCGTCAGACTGGACGAGTTGTTGAGGTATTTCGTGCCGCGCGGCTTTTTCCCGCCGGTGGTGCCCGGCACGAAGTACGTCACGTTGGGTGGCTCACTGGCGTGCGATGTCCACGGCAAGAACCACCACAGAGACGGGCAGCTCAGCCGGCACGTACTCGACTTCAAGCTACTGACTCCGAGCGGCGAGCTGATCCGCTGCAGTCGCGACGAGAACAACGATCTCTTCTGGGCGACGATCGGTGGCATGGGATTGACGGGCGTGATCACGGAGCTTCGGCTGCGGCTCGTCCCAATCGAGAGCGCCTTCCTCGTCGTGGACTACGATCGGGCAGCGGACCTCGACCGCGCGCTGGAGCTGATGGACGAGACGGACCGGCGTTACAAGTACTCGGTGGCCTGGATCGATGGCCTGGCCCGCGGCCGTAATCTGGGCCGCTCGGTGCTCATGTCGGCGAACCCCGCGTCTGGTGCGACCGGCGACCTGTCGCTCCACCGGCGCCGAACACTGTCCATCCCGTCCCTATGGCCCGGTCAATTGTTGAATGGGACGGCGATGCGGGCGTTCAATTCGCTCTACTACGAACGGTTCCGTCGCACGGGGCGGGAAGTGCTGACTCATCTCGAGCCGTTCTTCTTTCCGTTGGACAGGATCGAACACTGGAACCACCTGTACGGCCGCCAGGGCTTCCTGCAGTACCAGTGTGTCATTCCGGGCGACGGCGGACGTGACGGCCTGGTCGAGATCCTGGAGCGCTTCGCCCGCTCCGGCGTGGACATCTTTTTGGCCGTGCTGAAACGGCTCGGATCGGTCGAGCCTGGGCACCTCCTGGGGTTCCCGCTCTCCGGGTATACCCTCGCGGTCGATGTCCCGTGTCGTCAGCCGGCGGCGCTGTTCCCGCTGCTGGATGAAGTGGATCGGATCGTCGTGCGCTTGGGCGGCCGCGTCTACCTGGCGAAGGACGCACGCATGTCCAGCGACGTCATACGTGACATGTACCCCGAGCTCGATCGGTGGGCTGAGGTGAAGGCTCGCGTCGATCCGCAGGGGCGGTTGAGCTCCGATCTAGCGCGCAGGCTGAGGCTGGCCCAGTGATGGCCCCTGAAACCAAGGGACCGGCTGGACGCGCGCGGCAGGGCAGCCTCTTGATACTGGGCGCCACGTCGGTCATCGCCCGTGCGACCGCCGAGGCGTTCGCCGAGGCCGGCTACGACCTGGTGCTCGCCGGCCGGTCGGTGGACGAGCTGCGGCGCGTCGCAGCGGACTTGCGTATACGCTCGGAGACGGATGTGTGCACCGAAGCCTTCGACGCCCTCGATACGGCGGCGCACGCGGGAGTGGTCCGTCGCGCGATCGATGACTCGAGAGATGGGCTGACTGGCGCGGTCGTCGCATTCGGTGCGCTCGGAGATGCCGAGCGGGCAGCGCGAGATTTCGAGCACGCCGAGGAAGTCATTCGCGTCAACTACATCGGAGCCGTCAGCGCGCTGACGGTGCTGGCGGACTACTTCGAGAAGAAGCGCGCGGGCTTCATCGTCGCCATCTCGTCCGTCGCCGGTGACCGCGGGCGACGGAGCAACTACGTCTACGGATCGTCCAAGGGCGCTCTGTCGCTATATCTGCAGGGTCTGCGGAGTCGACTCCACGCCAGCGGGGTCCAGGTTCTGACGGTGAAACCGGGCTTTATCGATTCGCGAATGACGTTCGGCAGCGTGCCGCCGCGATTGGCCGCCGATCCCAACAAAGTCGGCGCCGCCATCCTGAAGGCCGTCGGATCGAAGAAATCGGTCGTCTACGTCCCGGGCTATTGGTCCCTCATCATGAGGGCGATCAAACTCATTCCCGAGCGACTGTTCAAGCGTCTGGATCTCTGAATCGTGAAACGGTCCACCCAGTCAGCCATCGCGGAGGACTCTGAGGTGTTCCACAATACGGCGCCGCACAGCCGGATTCTGCGGGGCACTGGCCTGCGTCTTGGGATGGCCGCGGGCCTCATGTTACTGGCGCTGGTTACCTATCACGGTTCTCTCGGGGCGCCGCTCAGCAGCGACGGCCGCTTCTTGACCTATCAGAACGAGTACGTGCGTGATCCAGGCGGCCTGGTCGATTTTTGGACCGCGGACTTCTTCGAAGGCGCTATCACGCACGGCGTCACTTACAAGTCGGGTTACTATCGACCGGTCACCAACACAATATTTTGGCTCGAGTATCGCATCGCCGGGCGTCACGATGGCGTCTACCACCTGTTGGAGGTCTTGCTCCACGGTCTGAACGCCTTTCTCGTCTTTCTCTTGTGTCTGCGAATAGCGAGGAGCCGTTTGGTGGCCGCTGCGGCGGCCGTCTTCTTCGCGGTCCATCCCGTTCACGCGTTCGCCGCCACTGAGCCGGCGGCACAGGCGGATGTGCTCTTCGCGCTGTTTTACCTAACCGGGCTGCTGGTATTCGATCGTGCCCTCGATGCCGGGCGCCTGAGAGAGGCCACTGGGCGGATCGGCCTGGCGACGGCCATCTGCCTGCTCACGGCACTCAGCAAGGAGATGGGCGTCACTCTGCCGGCGGCCTTCGTCTTGCTGGTCCTGTTCAGGCACTTCAAAGACGGGTTGAAGCTCGAGCGCGTCTGGTGGACCGGCCCCGCCTGGGGCGTGTTCGTCGTCTATCTGGTGTGGCGGTTCGGGGTGTTGGACTTGGCGGGACCGACGATCGGCTACGGCGAGGTCTATTCGCCGCTGGTGCTGGGACTGGGGGCGGTCAAAGGCGTTCTGATCCAGATCTCGCGCATCCTGGTACCGCTGGGCGCTGGATACCCGGAGCTCAACCCGGCGCTGGTGAACTTCGTCGCCGCGCCTTTGAATGACCCCCTCACTTACGTATCGTTGATTCTCGTTCTGTCGCTGGTCGTTGTCGCCTTGCTGTGGCGCTGGAGCCCGTTTGCCGCCTTCTGGAGCGGGTTCTTCCTGGTCACCTACTCTCCGCTCCTCAGAATCGACAACATCGCCGGTTCGTTGGACTACAACATCCTCCTCACTCAGGAGCGATGGATCTACCTGCCGTCCGTCGCGGTGGCGGCGTGTCTCGGCTGGGGCGTCGGGCGGCTGGTGGACAAACGGCCGCGGGCCGCTCCGGTCGTGCTAGGCGGCGTTGTGGTGCTGTCCGCGTTATTGGGAATCGGGGCCTCGGTGCACGCCAGGAGTTACGCCGATCCGTTCGCTCGTTTGCGGCGCCTCTATCTCCTGCCCGAGGATCGGCTGGGTCGCATGGACCGGGCCAACAAGCTGCTCCTCTACTCGAGGTGGGTCGCCGCGCCGATGGGTGATCTGCAGGAGGCGGCGAAGAGGGCGCGAGAGGCCGTGGGTATCGTGCCCGATTCGCCGATCCCGGCGGCGGCGCTCGGTGAGATCCTCGTCCAGGCGGGAGAATGGGAGGAAGCGATCGCCGTCCTCACGCCCTGGCTTTCGCCTCCTGACGAGCGCCTGGCGCGATTCCACGAGACGAACTTCCGGGTCTACGATGACATCAACAGGGTGAATCCGCTCATCGTCTTTCTGCTCGCCCGGGCCCATGCGGGGGCGGGCGACGGCAAAGAGGCGGCGCGGCTTCTATGCGAGGCGGCGCGTCGGGACTACGATCGCGCACGGATTCAGGCGGCGCTGCGCGAGGACTATGCGTTGAATGGCCCGCCGGGCTGCGACGGTGCCGCCGATCGGGCGGAGTGTATGGCCGGCGCCAGGCTGCCCGGGAGTACGATGGCGATCGGGACGTGCTCGGCCTGGGAATGGCTGTTCGAGCGCTAGGTGTCTGGGGCTGGGAGGGCGTCTCCGCGGGCGAGCCTGCCGGAAGGCCGTCGGGGATCGATGGGAAAGTTGGGGGATCGATTCAGAAGGTTGTGATTGATTCAGGAAGTTGTCGGATTGATTCAGGAAGTTCTTGCGTGTCGACTACTTTCGGTTTATATTCGGTATCCCAGAGCGGAGGGACCACCCCACTCCCCCCACCTTCGAAGCGGCCCTCCGCTCTGGCCCCCACCCCGGGTGGGCTCCCGGGCCGGGGGCTTTTTTGTCGCCGATATATACGGGTTTTGTTCGGGTTGCTCATGCATTCGTACGCCGAGCTTCATTGCCACTCCGCCTTCTCGCTGCTGGACGGAGCCTCCACGCCGGAGGCGTTGGTTCGGCGGGCCGCGGAACTGGGCATCGAGGCCCTCGCTCTCACGGACCACGACGATATGGGCGGCATCGTGCGGTTCAGCCGGGCAGCGCGGGAAGCGGGGCTGGAAGCGATCGTCGGTGTGGAGGTGACGGTGGCGTCGCAGGAAGCGGGCGATCGGCCCAGCCATCTGACGCTGTTGGCACGAACGGCGACGGGTTACGCGAATCTCTCCGAGCTGGTCAGTCGGGCGCGGATGGATAGAGCGGTGCAGGAGATCTCTGGCTCCACCGCTGGGGAGGGGAGGTCTTCAAGCTGGGCGCCGAACCGGGGACGACCGCGCGTCATTTGGGATGATCTGGCGGAGCTGGGCGCGGGGCTTCTGGCGCTGACCGGTTGTCCGCAGGGCGAGCTGGCCCGGCGGGTGCGGGTGGGGGATGGGAAGGGCGCCCGGGAATTGCTCGAGCACCTGCGGAGCATCTACGACGGTTATGTGGCGGTGGAGGTGTGGGATCATGCGTTGCCGGAGGAGCGAGAGCTGGCGGATCGTCTCCTGGATCTGGCGGACCGTCGTGGCCTATCGGCGGTGGCGACGAATGACGTGCATTACGCGACCCCATCGGGCCGGATCGTCCACGATGTGCTCACCTGCCTGCGCCATCGGGTAACGCTGGACGAGGCGGGCACCCGTCTTCGCCCGAACGGCGAGTGGTATCTGAAGCCGCCGTCGGTGGTGTGGCGGCGCTGGCGGCATCGCCCTGACGTGGTCGAGAACGGCCTCACCCTGGCTCGTGAAGTCTGCGCGTTCAGGCTCGCCGATCTGTCGCCGGCGATGCCCGGTTTCGAGGTTCCGGGTGGGATGACGCGGCAGCAATTCCTCGAGTCGCTGGTTTGGCGGGGCGCCGTGGAGCGGTACGGTGGGGTCACTGGACAGCGGCGGAACGGCGATCCGATTCGGGTCGCCGTTTCGGGGGAGCGGGCGCCGCAGGTATCGTCTCGTGCGATGCCGCGTGGACAGGATGCGACGGCGGTCCTTGAAGTGGGCCCTCCACCGTGCAAGGGAGGGAGCGGGGGATGCCACGAGCGGACATTTGGAGCGCCGCGGCCTGCCCCTGTTTCTGGCCCGACGCAGCGCCAGGATGCGGCGGCCGATCCTGGAGCGGATCCTTCACCGCGAGAGGGAGGGAGCGGGGGATGCCACGAGCGGACATTTGGAGCGCCGCGGCCCGTCCCCCGTTCTGGCCCGACGCAGCG
>JASFLD010000125.1:0-9625 GCA_050118275.1 Gemmatimonadales bacterium | reverse complement strand
TGTGAGCCACATGTATCTCGTGCGCACCCAGGTCGGCGAGCCGGAGCTGGAGGCGTGGCGCTATCCCCTGCCGGGCGACAGCGTCATCTTCCGCATCCATCGCGTCGTGATCGAGGTGGAAGGGCCGCAGGCTCCCCGGGTGGTGCGGTTGCAGATGCCGCCGGACGCGCACCGCTCGATGGTGAGCGATCACATCGCCTGCGGCACGCGCCTCTGCGATCTCCTCTGGTACCCCGACGGCTCGGCGATCGCCTTCGTCTCCTCCTCCCGCGACCACAAGCGGGCGTGGGTGCGTGTGGCGGACGCGGAGACCGGCGCCGTGCGCACGCTGTTCGAGGAGCATTCGGAGACGCAGATCGGCGACGCCGGCGCCAACGAGAACTGGCGGGTGCTGCCGGCGTCCAACGAGCTGATCTGGTGGTCGGAGCGTGACAACTGGGTCCACCTGTACCTGTACGACCTGGCGACTGGTGAACTGAAGAACCGCATCACGAGCGGCGACGGCAACGTGGTCGACATCCTGCGCGTGGACGAGCGCGCGCGGACGATTGACTTCACGGGACAGGGCAAGGAGCCGGGTCGCGATCCCTATTTCCGTCACCTGTATCGCATCGGCTTCGACGGCCAAGAGGAGAAGCTCCTCACGCCCGAGAACGCGGACCACACGATCTCCATGTCTCCGGATGGACGGTCGTTCGTCGATACCTATTCGACGCCCACCACGCCGCCGGTCAGCGTGCTGCGCGATCCGGATGGCCGGGTCGTGATGCCGCTGGAGCGCGCGGACATCTCGCGCCTGGAGGACACCGGTTGGCATCCGCCCACGCCGGTAAAGCTGAAGGGACGTGACGGTGAGACCGACATCTACGGGCTTATGTACGCGCCGACACGCCTCGACTCGACGGCGAAGTACCCGATCATCGACTACATCTATCCCGGCCCGCAGAGCGGCAGCGTCGGCCCGCGCAGCTTCACGCCGGCGCGCCGCGACCACCAGGCGCTGGCCGAGCTGGGGTTCGTCGTCGTGGCCATCGACGGCATGGGGACGCCGGGCCGCTCGAAGGCGTTCCACGACACCTACTACGGGCACATGGGCGACAACACGCTTCCTGACCAGGTGACGGGCATCCGGCAGCTGGCCCAGCGCTACCCGTGGATCGACATCGAGCGCGTGGGAATCTGGGGTCACTCGGGAGGCGGATTCGCCGCGGCGGACGCGATGTTCAGATACCCGGACTTCTTCAAGGTCGGCATCGCCGAGTCGGGCAACCACGACAACCGGAACTACGAGGACGACTGGGGCGAGCGGTACCAGGGCCTCCTGGTCCGGGAGGACGACAGCGACAACTACGCCGCGGAGGCCAACCAGACCTACGCGGCGAAGCTGAAGGGCAAGCTGCTGCTGGCGCACGGCGGGATGGACTCGAACGTTCCGCCCTACAACACGTACCTGGTCGTGCAGGCGCTGATCGAGGCCAACAAGGACTTCGACCTCATCATCTTCCCCAACGCGGGGCACGGGTACGGCGCGGCGAGCGACTACATGATGCGGCGGCGCTGGGACTACTTCGTGCGGCACCTGCTGGGCGCGGAGCCGCCGAAGGAGTACGAGATCGGGGCGCAGTCGAGCGAGACGGGCTGACGGCATCCTTCCGGGCGACGTCTCTGACGAACGGCTCGGCGGGCGGGGCGCTCTCACGCCGGCGGTGCAGGTATCCGAGTCGCTGGCCAGTCGCGTGTCCGGAGTCGAGCCGAGTCCTTTCCGATGAACGGAGTCGCCTTCCGACGCATCCCGAAAGCGCCTCCGGCTGTACTGTCACGAAGTGAGTCGCCCAAACGTTCACGACGACGGGGGGTGCCGGCTGACCTTTAGTCTGGTCGGCGTGGATCCGTGGTACCGCTCCTTTGACCCAGAGAGCGCCACTCGATGCCGACACTAACCAGGCCGCCGCTGCTGACCACCGTGGCCCTCGTGTTGACCCTGATGGGATGCCACGAAGACCATCCCCTGGTTGCGCCCGAAGTCTCGGTTGACGATCCCAGCGCCTTCGTCATCGACGGGACCGTCCGGTTCCTGGATATCGAAGGCGGTTGCTGGGGGATCTTCGGCGACGATGGGGTGACCTACGAGCCGATGGGCATACCTAGAGAGTTTCTGGAAGATGGTTTGAAGGTGCGAGCGGCCGTCAAGCTCAGGCCCGATCTGCTCAGTACCTGCATGATAGGCACGATCGTGGAGGTTCTCGAGATCAAGCCCTATACGCGCGGCTAGCGACCGCGCTCTCACCAAAGTCTCTGCTGGTAGTCCCCGCGGGACGCTACACCGAGGCGGCCACCGAAACGCGACAGCCGTGGAAGGGTCTTGAGCCACCCCGCCCTTCGCCGAGATCGGTCCACCCGCAGCCACGATCGCTGCTGTTGACATGGCGTTGACGGCGATCGCTGAGATTCCGTAGGGTGGCTACCGATCGGTGAATGCGCTCTTGCCGATCGGCGCGGGCGAGACGACTATTATTTAGTGGGAGGCGTGTATCTTGATCATCGCCGTACCGGACGTCCTGCGCGAGAAGCTCGGTAGCGAGGGTGCCCGGGCGTTGGCGGAGTTGTTGAACCAGCTGGGAGGACAGGTGCGCGACACCGTCATCACCGCCGCCGAAGAACGCTTCGAGCGCCGGCTCGGGGAGGTGACGAGCGCCCTCGAGATGCGCCTGGTCGAGCGGATGACCAGTCTGGAGACCCGGCTGAACGAACGGATGAGGAAGCTCGAGAGCCGGCTCCTCGGCTGGGCGTTTGCCTTCTGGCTGGGCCAGTTCGCCATCCTGATCGGGATCCTCTTCGCATTCTTCCGGAACTGACCGTCGCCTGGGCCGGCCCGGACCCGTCAAGGGGCCGCCGCCGGTGAACGGGCCGCTGCCGGAGGCGACCCGCGCGTAGCGGCGGCGTTGCCCCGCATCATTTACCGAAGCCCACCCGACGGTTCTACCACCTCCACGATCCCCGCGTCCACGTACTGGCCGCCGCGCGTCTGCGTGACGCGGATCGCCAACGTATTATCAGCCGGCGTGATCGCGGCGCGAGACTCGTCGCTCAGTGGGACGAGCACGTAACTCACCGTGTAGCCGTCGAGCGTCGCCGCCGGCACCCCGTTGATCCACACCTCCGCGTCCTCGTCGTGATGGATGCGGAGCCAGAGCCGCTCGGCTGACGCGCCGTCGACCCGGAACGTCCGGCGGATCCAGATCCGCTCGCCGTCCCACACGGTCCGTACCCGCGCGCCCGGCGTCCCCTCGGTCCCGAACCCGCCGGGACCCTCGCTCCATCCCTCTTCGCCATCGCGCCGCGTCTGCCAACCGGTGCCCGGTTCGCTAGTGCGGTATTGCCAGCGCTGCGCCTCGACCCGGGAGGTCGGCACCACCGTGGTCACCTCGGGCGCCGGCCCGTAGAGCCGCGCGTGGTCCGCCGCTATGTCGTCGGGGAGCTTCACGATGGCCCGGTCGTAGGTCATGATGCCGTTCACCTCGACCTCGACATCGGTGGTCTGCGTGTAGATCGCGGCGGCCAGTCCCTCTCCGATGAGCGGGTGGAGCCGGTGGAGCAGCCCGCGGTAGCCGGCGATCAACGCCTCCGGGGTCTCGAAACCCCGGTAGCCCCAGTTCCCTTCCTCGACCCAGGTGTGACCCGCCAGCGGCAGACCCAACCCGCCGAACTCGCCCAGCACCGCCGCCCTTTCCCCTGGGTCAGGCATGCCCGGCCCCGGATAGCTGTGCACGTCGTGCACGTCACCCACCCCGGCATCCGTCCACCCGCTGGCGTTGTCGACGAGCCGCGACGGATCCAGCGCGCGCAGTCGCTCCACATAGCGTTCGGTGTCGTGCTGCCCCCAACCCTCGTTGAAGGGCACCCACATGACGATGGCCGGGTGGTTCCGGCGCGCGGCCACCAGGTGCTCCAGCTCGTGGGCGAACTGCTCCCGCGACGCTTCCGACTCGTTGTCCCCGCTGGGCATGTCCTGCCAGACCAGCACGCCCAGGCGGTCCGCGTGATAGTACCAGCGGGCCGGCTCGACCTTGACGTGCTTGCGGATCGTGTTGTAGCCGAGCCGCTTGGTTGTCTCGATGTCGAAGCGGAGCGCCTCGTCGGTGGGGGCGGTGTAGAGCCCGTCGGGCCACCATCCCTGGTCGAGTAGCCCGAACTGGAACAGAGGGTCGCCGTTCAACAGCAGCCGCTGGTATCCGTCCGCGTCCCGACCGAGCGCGACGGAGCGGAGACCCACGTAGCTCCGTACCTCGTCGCCGCTCTCGAGTCGGACCGCCACGTCGTAGAGGAACGGATCGTCGGGCGACCAGCGGCGCGGATCGTCGAGCGTCACCATGAGCGCGTCGCCTGCGGCGCCCGATACCGACCCGACGCTCTCCCCGTCGCTCTCCAGCGATACCCGGACTCGCGCGCCCGGCCCGGCGCCCGCCACGTCCGCCGTCACCGTCACCCCGCTCGCCTCCGCGTCGGGCACGATGGTGAGGGCGCGCACGTACGTCGCCGGCACCGGCTCCAGCCACACCGTCTGCCAGATGCCCGTCACCGCCGTGTACCAGATGCTGTGCGGTTCGAGCACCTGCTTGCCACGCGGCTGGTCACCCCGATCCGTCGGATCCCACACGGATACGACCAACTCCTGCGGCGCCCCGGGCTGTAGCGCCTCCGTGATCTCGAAGCCGAACGGATCGTATCCGCCACGGTGCACGCCGACGGGCATCCCGTTCACCCACACCCGCGCCTCCCAGTCCACCGCGCCGAAGTGGAGCAGCAGGCGCTCATCCGCCGCGAGCGCCGGCGCCTCGAACGTCCGGCGGTACCAGACCCGCTCGTCCGGCGACACCGCCCGCTGGGCGCCCGACAATTGCGACTCGACCGGGAAGGGCACAAGGATATCGGCGTCCCACGTCTCGGGCACACCGGCAGCGCTGTCGCGCACGGCGAAGTCCCAGCGCCCGTTCAGATTTGACCAGCGCTCGCGCCTCAGCTGCGGACGCGGGTACTCCGGGTGGGGAACACCGGCCGGGTCGACGTCGGCCGCCCAGCGGGTCTGCCGTCCGTCGCCTTCCGGCGTCCGGTCCACATCCGCGCACGCCGCCAGCGTCATTACGCCAGCCACGACGATTCCGAACAGGGGCTCGAGATTCATCTCCACCTCCGTGATGTCGCAATCGACCCCGCGCGGGCTGTAAGGCGTCGACTTCAATTCCTTCGTCGCAATCTTGTACCGTGAGGCGGGGAGACGTCAACGGCCTCACGGGGACGGATCCCGGGGACAAGCGACGCTTGCACCCGGTGTGCGATCGGGCCAGAAATATTGACTTTCGCACGAGCACCGACTAACATCGCTCTCAGGTGCAATGGCTATGACGAACTCTGGATGGAGGACCTCGCGTTACATGCGACTCTCTCGGGTCCGACGGGCCTCGGAGGGAGCGTCGTAGGCGTGTAGCCGAAAACAGGAAACCCGAGGCTTCCTGAGGGCCCCGAGTCATCGACTCCGGGGCCCTTTTCTTTTTCCGGAGGTGAGACATGGCCGGCACGATCTATATCACGACTACGATTCCCTACGTCAACGCTCGACCGCACATCGGCTTCGCGCTCGAGCTGGTACAGGCGGACACGCTCGCCAGGTATTACCGTCTGACCGGCAACAGCGTCCGATTCCAGACAGGAACAGACGACAACGCTCTGAGCAACGTCTTGAGCGCGCGGGCGCTGGGCATTCCCGTCCAGGAGCTGGTCGAGTCCAACTCGGCAGCGTTCCAGCGTCTCGCTGTCGCTCTCGACCTCTCGGCGGACAGCTTCGTCCGGACCAGCGAGCCCTCACACCACTCCGGCGTGCGGAAGTTCTTGTCGAGCCTCGAGCCTGACGATATCTACGCGGCGAGTTACCGCGGGCTCTACTGCCCACGTTGCGAGGACTTCTACCTCGAGAGAGATGTGGAGGGGAACAGGAGGCGGTGCCCGGAGCACGGCACCCCGCTCGATGACGTTGAAGAGACGAATCATTTCTTTCGTCTCAGCCGATACCAGAACGCGGTGCACCATCTCATCTCGAGGGGCACGATCGAGGTCATTCCGAAACGGCGCGAGACAGAGGTCCTGCGATTCATCGAGCGCGGCCTTCGCGACTTCTCCATCTCACGCAACGCCGCGCGTTCGGCTGGCTGGGGGGTGCGCTTCCCGGGAGACCCGGAACAAGTCGTCTATGTATGGGTCGACGCGCTGATCAACTACCTGACGGGCCTGGGGTGCCCGGAAGAGGATGTCCGCCGCCGCTTCTGGACGGACAGCTCGCGGAAGATTCACGTGATCGGCAAGAATGTCTGGAAATTCCACGCCGTCTACTGGCCGGCCCTGCTTCTATCGGCCGGGCTTCCGGTGCCTGATGAGATCGTAGCGCACGGCTTCCTGACCGAGGACGGAAAGAAGATCAGTAAGTCGGCCGGCACCGCGAGCGACCCGGAGGAATTCATATCGTCCTTCGGTGCCGAGGCGGTGCGGTACTACCTGCTCGCCTACGTGCGACCGTTCGACGACACCGATTTCTCCGTCGACCGCCTCGATGCCGTCTATCGCTCCGACCTGGCCAACGTTCTGGGGAATCTCTGCTCGCGGCTCAGCGCCTTGTGCGACACCGCCGGCGTTCCCGGCGTCCCGGCAGCGAAGCCGCCGGCCCCGGAGGGCTACCACGAGCATCTCGAGCGGTTCCGCTTCGATCTCGCGATCGCCGCGCTTTGGTGTGAGTTGAACCGATTGAATCGGGAGATTGCGGAGGAGCGCCCTTGGGAGAACCTGAGACGTGGCGAGCGCGATGTCGTGGTCGAGCGGCTCACGACCTGGGCCGTGCGCCTCCACGCCGCCGCCTATTGGCTCGCTCCACTCCTGCCGTCGACCTCGGCCAGCATCACCCAGACGCTCACGGCCCCGCATATCAAGAAGTGCGAGCCGCTCTTTCCCCGGCGGCGATGACTGGCATCGACCCGTGCCCGGCATCATACACCCCAAGGCCGGGCGGCCGCCGCGCGCCGTCTACAGGACGGGCTGAGCGGTCAGTGCGACCCGCTCGGACCCGTCCTGTTTACGCGCCTTTCTCCTGGGGTTGGATATGTTTCCGGGAGGCCGCTGTCCTGCCTTGACCAGCCAACCCTACTGCATCATTCGACATTCCACCGGATACTCGACATCCGAGTATGGAGGACCGGCGGCCCGAGCGCCTCCTCTACATCTTACGCGTGGCGGTGATCTCCATCATCTTCCACTCTTTGCCGCCGTCCACCTCGTAACTGGTGTAGTGGAGTTCGTCCTTCGAGATGCGCATCACGCTGCGATTCTCCCTCCACTCGCCGCTGACCGGGTCCTTGTACCTGCCCTTCGTGACCATCTCGGTGCCGTCGTCGTTCATCGACCCGGTGTACGTGTAGATGCCGGTCGACATGTCGTCGATCCAAACCGCCTCCAGCTCGCCGGTCACGTTGTTGAAGCCGTACAGGCCCCGACCCTTGAACGGCTCGCCCATGAACTCGGAGCTGATGATCTCCTCCAGGTAGCGGCCGTCCATGATCATGCGATACTCGATGGTCGCCGGCGAAGTCATCGGCTCGGCCGACGGTTCCGGCCAGAACTTGGTCTCGGCCTGCCAGGTCCCGGTCAGGGCTGCCAGCTGCTTGTGATGCGGGCCCGGCTGGCCCGCCTTCTGCCACGCCGCCATCTCGGCGTCCATACCCTCCTGCGCCACAGCGGGTGAGGCCCAGAGGGAGAGCGAGCCGACTGCCAGGAGACAGGTGAGGAAAGCACGGTGTATCATCGCGGTCCTCCCGATGGTTGGGGTTGCCGGCAGGAGAAACAGCCGGCCAGGCCTGGCTGACCGGACGTCCCGCACGAGGGGCCCCGGAGCGTGCAGATGCCCGGGAACGCCTTCCTGCCGTACTTTCTCGCGCACCTCTACACTATAAGATTAGACCGGAGCCGACAACGCCGGGCTACGTGATAGCTACCTGACCGCACACTCGCCATGGTCATTCGATATTCGTATTCGATATTCGACATTCAACCGCCCGGTTCCTCGATGCTGACGAAGACGGCAGCGTCGCCGGTCCCACCGTCCTCGGCATAGGCACGCAGCCTGACCATGTGCCCGCCCAGCGACAGGGTCCCGACCAAAGGCGAGCCTTCGCCCAATCGGCCGTCGCGGGTCGAGGTCCAGACGAGGCTGTCGATGGCCGCGCCCTCCGGGTCGCTGGCCGAGCCCTGGAAGGTGATCAGCTCGTTGGGCTCGTAGACCGCACTGTCCGCCGGCGCTGCGATGGTCACCTCGGGCGGGCGATCCGGCGCGGTAGTCTCGTCGCCGCCACACGCGCAAATGACGGATGCGGCGGCACACAGACCCAACAGTACGGTTCGGCCGGTCATGACGCTCCCTGGCAGAAGAGGTGGTAGTTCAGCAGTAGATTACCGCACTCACGCTGATGCAAAGATGCGACCGGCCGACGGCAGCGCCAAGGCCCCCCCGGCGGCATCGCCGGAGGCGCCAGGTCCAGCGAGGTAGGAGGACGAGGCCCGTCCGCCTCGGACGGGCCCGTCGTTCAGCGTCGCGCCGGGATCGGATCCCGCGGCGCGCAAGGGAGGCTGCGGGACTACGGGCAATCCACCGACCAGTTGTACATGTTGACGTGGCATTCCTGGCTCTGGGTGCCGAAGGTCAACGTCACCGTGGCGAGGCTGTCGGCGGCGCCGCCGATGATCGAGCCGTCCATGGTCCCGTGCGGCGTGATCGTCTCGAAGTAGACCTGCGCCGAGGTCACCGGTCTATCCGAATCCCAGGGCCGCAGCATCCAGTCGAACCCGTGCACGCCCAGCGCGCACTCGTCCGAGGCGAGTATCGCCGTGTTGCGTCGGGAGATGGTGTAGCGGATGGCCGTCGTCTGGTCCGGGGGCGTCGTCAGCCCCATGTCCACGGCGCTGTAGGTCCCGATCGCCACGGTGTCCTCCGCGGACGGAATGTGGACGAACCACTCGAAGACGCAGACGTCGCCCTGCTGCATCCCGTCGGCGCAGTCCTCAACGGGCTCGATCGTCCCCTCGAGGTAAGTGGGAGCCAAAGAACCGAGGCTTACCTCGGTAGTGAATGCGCCGGTGCCCCAGTCAATGTCCACATCGGCCGGTGGCGTGTACGATGGATTGTCCGTCTTCTTCAGGACGTGCCAAAGATCCTCGAGTATGAACCCGTAGCCCACCAGGCCCTCCACCGCGCAGGCCTGCATCAGCGCCAGATCGTCGGTCGGCTCGGTGCCGGTAACATCGCCGTCTCCCTCATCACCGCCGCAGCCCCCGAGTATGAACGGCACGAGCACCAGAACGGTCGGCAGCAGTCGTCGCTTCATGTCGCACCTCCAGTTCGGTTTGTCACGTCCTGCTTCCACTAGGCCTAACAGGAAATCGGCGGCGAAAAGCTCAGCTGAACACTGAACATCGAACAAGGAACACCCAATGATGAAATGGTCACTGACGATAGTCTCCAAGCCATTTCATCATTGGATGTTGGCTGTTCGACATTCGATATTCGGCTGTTCGATATTCGATATTCGGC
>JASFLD010000124.1:0-9629 GCA_050118275.1 Gemmatimonadales bacterium | reverse complement strand
AGCCGCGTTCTCGCGAATGGCGGCCGAATCGGCGGCAATGTTCGGCAGCTTCAGAAAGCCGACAAGCTCCTCCAGGATATCGCGTTCATGCATCGACCGGTATTCGCGCACCGCGATGATCTGTTCCGACTGACCAACGACCTGGACTGGGCTGGCGACCACCAGTCCGGCAGACAAAGCGAAAATGGCCCCCATATGCCTCATCCGGTCATCCCTCCTCAGACCCGGCAACCAGGGCCTGGATGCGGTCGCCGGGCCTCACCACGCCGCCATGTTTCACCCAGGCCAGTACACCACGTTTCCCGTCGAGCTCTCCCTGGAGACCGGGACGGACCTGGTCCAACAGTCCGCAAGGTTTGCACGGCCCGGTGATCCAAAGTTCGACTTCTTCGGCAAGACGAAGGCGCGTGCCGGTCGGCAAGGCCGTGAGATCGATACCGCGCGTCGTGACGTTCTCCTTGACGATACCCGGATCGATGCCCACATCGTCGAGGATCTCTTCCTCGATCAACAAAACTTGCCGGCGACTGCCGGCTATCCCGTGGTAGCAACCTTGCAAGCCCCTGTCGGGTAGGAAGACCGCCGGATCGACCGGGCGCATCACCTGGCCGTGACCCGGACAGACTTGAAGCGATGTGACCACTCCGATCAGACTCAACCTAACGTCCTCCGGCGGATACCGATCGACTGCCTTGCCTCAGCGGCGATAAAGTTGTGGGGTCATTGCCGGGAATGCTAGGGACGCTCGACCGTGCTCGTCCACAGACCCGCCAGACGCTGCAGTTCATGGGCGGGCACGTTGCCCGCCAACCCGTGCCGATGACGGGCATCCCACCAGATCGCGACGGCGAGCGCGCACTCCTGGGAAATCGCCCGAACACTGGATCGACGTGTAGCCCGCGGCGCGTCGGCCGGGGCACGGCCCCGCCGGTTGACGGGGGCGCGCTGGGTACAAGGTAATCGGTCAGCCTGTGGTCGCGGCTTCGGTAGTCGACGACGACGACGCCACGACGACCGTCTACTCAACAGGTGGCCGCACGCCCTCGTTCAGGAGCGCGCGGAGCCGTTGTCGTAGATGCTGCGGCGCGGGGACGCGTGGAATGGCCGCACGTATCAGTTCGGCCACGCGCCGGTCCTGGTCGAAAAGGGCTTTGCAGACGGAGCAGTGTTCGGCGTGCCCGAGGGCCGCCTCGATCTCTTCATCGCGCACACGCAGAGGCGCCGTAGGCGCGAGTCGCCGCCGCACCTCTCCACAGTCCATCGTCACGTACTCGCTTCCCCTTTCCTATTCCTCGCGAGCTCACGGCCTGCACCACCACTCGGTGCAAGCAAAGAAGGGCCGAATGGGGCGCGCCCAAGTGCAAGTTGATCGAGCCCGCGAAGGCCTGTGCCACGGTAGTACACGTTGAACGCCTCGTCGCGCCCGATCACCAAGGGCTTGGCGGGTGTTCCACGGTAGTGAACAAGGATAAAAGGAAAAGGTTTCAGGGCGCCGGTCCTGGGTCATTGCGTACGGAGCGGACCCGGAACGACTTCAGGTAAGCACGCTAGGTGTGGAGCCCTGTCGAGACAGCAGAAAATAGGGCGCCAAGATCGGCGCCCTACTCATGGCCGGACTACGGCCGGGGAATCAGCCGCATTCGGAATACCCACAGGCCAGGCACTTGAGGCAACCTTCCGCAAACTGCAACGAGGTCCCGCAATCCGGGCAGGTCTCGATGATCGCCTGGATGTCCCGGCCCAAGTGCTGGGTAGTGCCGCCTTTCCTCGCGGGCCCGAGGTCGGGCCGCTCGGCGCTCTGGCTGCCGCCATTGCCTTTGCGACCTGTCTCGGGATCCGTCAGTGGCAGTACCTGCTGCTGGCCCTCCTTGTCGGCCATGTACTCCTCGATGGCCAGCGCGACGGCATCGGGCATCGAGAGGATCTTCTTGCTGCCGAAGCCCACCGGCCGGTCACACGAGATCCCGCGCAGCTGGTGACAGATGGTACGGAGCGGGATGCCGCTCCGGAGGCCGAGGGAGATGAGCCGACTGATCGCCTCGGCGTCCGCCATCGCGGCTCCACCCGCCTTGCCGAGAGTGGTGAACACCTCAAACGGGCGTCCCTTCTCGTCCTCGTTGATCGTCACGTACAGAGTGCCGAGGGGGGACATCATTTTGCGCGTGATGCCGCGCAGCGTGTCTGGCCGCTCGCGTACGAACGGCTTGCCCATCAGTTCGCCCTGCTTGGCGGAGAGCTCGCGCTTGAGGCGCTCGTTCTCGCGAGAGACCTTTTCCAGTTCTTCGCGGAGCTCCACGTTTTCTTTGGAGAGCTCGGCCTCGGAGGCGACTCCAGCATCCCCTGCCACGTCTTCGCCCTTCCGCCCAACCTCCGAGACCGAGCCCTTCTCGCTGACGCTCGCCGACTTCACAACAGCCTCCGCCGTCTTTCCGGTGGACAGGACCTGATTTTCACGCGAACCATCGCGATAGACCGTGACCCCCTTGCAACCGAGGCGGTGCGCCAGCTCGTAGATCGAGCGAACATGATCGGGGGTCGCTTCTCTGGGGAAGTTACAGGTCTTCGATATGGCGCTGTCCACAAACTTCTGGAATGCCGCCTGCATCTTCACGTGTTGTTCCGGAGTGACGTCGTGTGCCGTCACGAAGACCTTCTGTACAGTCTCCGGAATCTCATCGAAATGAATGTGGCCCTCGCACGCGATCCGCTCCATTAGTTGGTCTGAGTACCACCCCTGCCGACGTGCGAGGGCCACAAAGTCTTCATTGACATCGGGCATCAGCGTGCCCGCTTGATTCCTCATGAAAGCGACTGCGAACAACGGCTCGATACCACCCGAGCAACCGGCGATGATCGAGATCGTTCCCGTCGGAGCCACGGTCGTCAGATTGCAGTTACGCAAGCGGCGTTGCGGCCGGATCCGTTTGCCTTCCGCATCGCGCGCACATGTTTCGTCCGGCCCCCAGATCGAGAGCTCCCACTCGGGAAAGACACCACGGCCCACGGCCAGCTGCTCCGACTTGACCTTCGCTTCCTCATCCACGAAGTGCATCACCCGTTCGGCCAGCTCGAACGACTCCTCCGAACCGTAGGCGATACCGACGCGAACCAACATGTCGGCCCAGCCCATGACCCCGAGCCCGATGCGCCGGATGCGCTGGGCGAGATCGGTGATCTCGGCCAGCGGGTAGCGGTTCGCATCGATCACATTGTCCAGGAAATGGGTCGAGGCGTGCACCGCTTCGCGCAAACGGTCCCAATCGATCGTGCCCTGCGCCACGAACGCGCCCAAGTTGATCGAGCCAAGATTGCACACGTCGTAGGGCAGCAGCGGCTGTTCACCGCAGGGATTGGTCGCCTCGTAAGACCCGAGGTGGGGTACCGGGTTGTACTGGTTCGCCCGGTCGACGAAGAAGACTCCCGGCTCACCGTTCCGCCAAGCGCCGGCAACGATCTCGTCGAACACCTCCCGCGCTCGTAGCCGGCCCACCGGTTCGCCGTTGCGCGGACTGACAAGACCGTACTCCGCGTCCGCCTCGACGGCCCGCATGAACTCGTCGGTGACCGCGACGGAAATGTTGAAATTCGTTACGCGATTATTCTCCCGCTTGCAGTGGATGAACTCGAGTATGTCCGGATGGTCAACCCGGAGGATGCCCATGTTCGCACCCCGACGTGTGCCACCCTGCTTCACCGCCTCCGTCGACGCGTCATAGACCTCCATGAAGGATACAGGTCCGGAGGCGACACCCATCGTCGACCGCACCACATCACCGCTAGGCCGGAGCCGCGAAAACCCGAACCCGGTGCCGCCTCCAGACTGATGTATCAATGCCATGTTGCGAAGCGTCGAGTAGATCCCCGTGAGGGAATCTTCCACCGGCAGGACGAAACACGCCGACAGCTGCCCCAACGGCCGGCCCGCGTTCATCAATGTCGGGGAATTAGGCTCGAACTTACCCCTCGCCAACAGATCGTAGAACCGCTCCGCCGATTTCTGCGACTCTTCCAGGCTCGCGCCGTACCGCAAGTCCACCGAGGCGATCGCCCGCGCGACTCGCCAGAACAGCTCGCGTGGCGTCTCCACCGGACGCAGATCTTCGTCCTTCACCAGATAACGCCGCTCCAACACCGTGACGGCGTTCTCGCTCAAATCCGGATCCGGCAGATCCGCGGGCGGCGTGGTCGACAACTCGACCTCCCCCTTCTGCGTGGATGCCGCTGCTCTCGAAGTCCGCTCTTCCGCTTTGGTCTGTCTCTCTGTCAGCAAGGTCCGATTCAGGTTGAAGAATAAACGTCCCGGCGCGCGGTAACGCGCGCACTCATTTTACTTCTACCCTTTAGACTTGATTCAAGCTCCCGCATCGGCCCCCGGTTCGGCGGGGGAGGGGGCCTGCCCAACAGCCGGGCAGCGTCGGGCTCAGCCGACCGAAAATACAACATATTGTACCGTGCCCAACCGCGCGACCCAAAATATAGGGCTACATCTTCATTGTCAAGCACCGGTTGCGCTGCTTCGACCGACGACTCGACACCTCGCGCTCGCGCGCGTCGCCTAGCCATCGCAACGGTCGGTCTCCAGCTCTGAACGGAGTGATGCCGTGACCGCTCGACGATCGCGCGTGTTCATTCCAGCGCTGGCTCGACAGCGTCGCGCAAGGACACGTCGTCAAAAGGCGATGCCCGTGCTCACATACGCGGACCAACTTTCATCCGCGTCGATGATCGGTCGCGCGACTCCGAGGCGGAAGCGATACACAAGCGCGTAGCTCAAGCCGAGGTCGACGTTCAACTCGCTGCCCAGCGAGGTGAGCACGTCGACATCGCTGTCGTCTGTCCAGGCCGAGCCGGCATCGGCGAAAAAACTCAAAGAGAGTCTGTCGAGCATGACGGGCCACAATCCATAGCCGCGTCCCACCAGCGCCAGCGGCAGACGATATTCGAGCGCGAGACTGGCGATTCGATCACCGTACCGTACGCCTTCGCTGAAGCCGCGGACCGGATATTGGACGCCCCCGCCGATCTCGACGCCGGCGATGACATCGATGCCGCGGCCCGGTATCCCACCCAAGGCGAAGAACTCGGAGCTGCGTTTGTGTCCCTGGCTGGCTCCGAAAGCCAGTCGTGCTGCGATGACGTGATTCGCATAGCCAAAGAGCCGGAACGACAGGTAGCCGCGTACCACGGCCTCGGCGCTCAGACGCCACTGATCGAGATCGTGCGTCCTGCGTCGGTGCGTCAGTTCGAGCACGGAGACGAAACCCCTCTCGGCGCTCACAGAGCGCGCATAGCCGCGCGCGTTCGAATAACCCAGCAGAAGTCCGGCGATGGCATCTGTCACAGTCGTATCCGCGAAGCTCGGGTCGACCGGTGTGTATCGACGTTGCTCGAGAGAGAGCGCCGGGACCACGCTCACCACGCTACGCACGCGCGGACGAAGGAAACCGGCAGCCAAACGCAGTTCCCTCTCCCGTTCCACCGCTTCGACCCGCCCGCCATCACTCGTCAGCAGCGACACGGAACTCAGGTCCTGCGAGATCGAGAGATCGATCACCGGATCGCCGAGACCGGCATATCGGTACACGGCGCCCCCCTCGACATCGCCGACCTCGATCCGCCAACCTGCGTACAGTGCGTAGGAGTGACGCCTGACATCATCCGCACCGAATGTCGTGGCACCGATGAATGTCCCCACCGTGGAACTGCCGCCGTAGATGATGGGCAGCCAGGAGCGCGGCCAGAGCGAGGGGAAGGGTGAGTAGCGCCGGGTCGGCGTGCCGCTGACCGTCTCGGCTGATGCAGTCGACACCGGTCGACGCAGTGACCTCCAACCGCGCCCCGCGGGTTCCCAAGTCGCGCGATCGAACGGCAGTCGCTCGACGCGGTAGCCTTCAGCATAGAGCGCCGCATAGACCAACCAGCGACCGTCCGGAGACACATCCGGATCGCTCGCGCCACCGATCGTTCGCGTCAGCCGCCAGACCCGACCGCCAGCCCCGAGCGGGGAGCCCGCGTCACCCAGGCTGTCCGCGAGTCCCATCGGCACCTCGACGGCGTAGATGTCGGGCAGTCCGTCACGGTCCGACGACCAGATCAGAAGACGGCCGTCAGGCGACCAGGCGGGCGTTACATCCGCCGCATCGTCGTCCGTGACGCGCCAGACCAGCCGCCCGACCGTGTCGACGACAACCACATCGAGGACGCGACCGCGCTCGGTCATCTCCGCAGCGATCGTTCGGCCATCGGGCGACCACCGCGGCCGCTCCCAATTCACCCGCCTGTCGAATTCGCTCAACGGGCGCAGCTCCAGCGACTCGAGATCGATCAACACCAAGCGAGTCGAGCCGAGGCCGATCTCGACCGCCACCAGGGTTCGACCATCCGGCGCCAGATCGGGTGACGCCAGCCGGCTCCCCCGCGTCAACCGCCGCTCTTCGCCCGAGGCGAGGTCCAACTCGTAGAGGTCACCGAACAGATCGTAACGGTCGCGATACTCTACCTGGCTCATGTACAACCGCCGGCCCCCGCGATCCCAGGTAGTGCTCCCGCCGCTATTCCTTCGTTTGCGAAGCGCGATCTCTCCCGTCGCGAAGTCGACGATGACCGTCGCGGGATCGTTCCGGGGGGTGATGTAGTCGAAGGCCAGGTGGCCGCCGTCCGGTGCGAACCGCGGTGCTGGCGCCGACCACGCGTGACCGTCCAGGAGCGGCACTCCAGAGGTCAGCCCCAGCTCCGCCAGTGAATCGGATCGTTCCAGCGCCGCGCCCCGATATCCCGCGGCCCACTCCTTCCAACTCCCCGACAAAGTCCCGGCGAAGTAAGCGCTGGAAGCCCAATTCAGCGTGTAGGGCAACCGCGCCGCACCGCGTCGCGCGAAACGGGCAACCGCCGTGTCGCCGAACTCCTCGGCCATCGACCGGAAGTACATCCCGCCATAGGCGTACGGCGTGTTGCCGGCCGGCCAGAGCGGCGCCAGACCATCGGCGGCATCGACGGAGCGGAAATCGTCAGCGGCGGCGTCGGCGGTCAGCAGACTCTCGAAGCTGCTGCCGTAGGCGCGGCCCGCGCCGGTGAGCCGCGACTCGTAGTAGCTCGGCAACCCCTCAATCACCCAGGTGGGTTGGTAGAATGCCGGGAAGAAGGCCGGGACCCGACCGAACACGGCGCGGGCCAGCCTCCAGAGGCCACCGGCCCGGTCGAGGTGAAAGATGTGTGCCAGCTCGTGCACGAGAGTGACGTCGACCCAGTTGGTGTAGTAGTTCAGCGAGCGACTCAGTATATCGGGCGTGGCGATCAACGTCACACGATTCGTCGGCAGTGGCGTGGCGGAGGCGTTCGGATAGTCGGTGTGGTCGGTTATCACGAGCGAGATGCGACCCCGGGGCGGCGCGAGAAACTCGGCCGACAGGGCTGCGTAAGCCCACTCGGCCCGGGGCGCGGCGAAGCGGGCGAATGCCTCCATCCGTTCCGGGAAGATGACGCGGAAGTGGTCCGTCTCGAATGTCAGGTACCGTTCGTCGGGGGGAATCTGAGACGCCGCCCGCATCGGCGAGAGCAGAAACGCTGCGATCGCCAGCCCGAAGCCCAATCGGACCGGGCCGCTCAGCCTCACTCAACGCGCTCCCGTAGAAACTCGCGTAGCCCCTCCAGCACGCCGCGCGCGTAGGCCTCCGAGTAGTGCGGATTCCGTAGTCCCGCCTCTTGCTCGGGGATCATCATGAACGCGCCCTCGGTCAGGGCGGCCGGCAGCCAACTCGGGCGTGCCAGCGCGAGGCTCGCACGTCCGACTCCGAGATCCGCGAGTCCCAAGCTGGCAAGCAGGTTCCGCTGCAGAGCGCGGGCCAGGTCGAGCGATTGCGGCTGAAAGTAATACACGCTCGTCCCGTTGTTCAGGAAGGGATTCACACCATCGGGCAGCGCGTTGTTGTGAATCGAGACCAGAATATCGGCCCCCATCAACTCGGCATAGTCGGTTCGATCGTAGATGCGGACCGGACTGCGATCGGTACGCGTCATGATAACCCTTGCCCCGGCCGCCTCCAGCAGTCGTCCCAGGCGGTAGGCGACGCCGAGGTTGGCGTCCGCTTCGGCCAGGCGCGTGGGGCCCGTCGCCCCTCCCGGCGGATGGCCCGGGTCGACCGCTATCCTGATCCCTGAGAGCGGCCGTTCGGCGTCAATGGAGGGCGGCTTGCGGATATCGAGTTGCAGCGCTTCTCCGACATAGCGCACTCGATAACCCCAGGGTCGCGCGGTCAGATCGACCACCAGCTCGTAACGATCGGAACTGACTTGCTCCCATTGGGCGCCTCGCAAGAAGGGATCACTCGGACCGTAACGCATCCAATCGGTGTTCGAGTAAGCGCCGTACAACACGAGGACGACCCTCTGATCATCCACCCTCACTTGGTACGGGAGTGGCTCGTCCACGTCGATGCGCACCGCCAGATAGTCCGGCCGTCCAACGAACCGTACCGTGCCGACGGAGACGCGATCCGGGCGCGACACCCGCCAGAGCGGCACCAGCTCGTCCAGCAGTACCCAAGCTTCGGTCCCCTGGTCGAGGAAAAGCCGGACCCAAGCGTCGCGTCTACCCGTCACGCGCGCCGTTACGCCGTCCGACCACATCCACAGGGTCGTCGCGCCGGGCGCGGCGCGTCCGACGACATAGCGATCAGAGCCCACCCCCGACGGCTGGTTTCGGAGCGCCACAACCGGTCCAGCGCCTTCCATGATCCACAGGTCGAGCGGAAGCGGCACTCTGGCCGTGTCGCCGGAGACCGCGACCTCGATCACCGCGCACGTCGCCGGGACTGAATCTTTCTCGAAGCCCCTTTCCCTATCATCACCGCTCGTTCCCGGGCCATCGGTCACGAGAGGCTGGCAGTAAGGAGCCACGCCTCCTGGTGTCGCCGGCACGGGCGGAAAATCGGGTTGAACGGCACCACGGCCGATAGGCGACGCCGCTTCGAGGACGACTTCGTACACCCCACTCGGGCCAGCCTGGTCCATTGGACTGGGAACCGTCCCGAAGATCCAGTTCGCGGCCTCCCTGCCCGGTTCCGTCTGAATCTCGATCATCGGCTGGGTGGTACCATCCGGGAGCAGCAGGTGAACCCGCGCCCCGGGTGATGCCCGCAACCGAACCGTGATGGCCTCCCCCCGGCGAACCCACCAGGCGCCCCGCGGTGACAGACTCGCCACATCCACTTCCGCCGAGTCGTCGGCGAGGGCGGCCGGCGCGGGGAGCAATCGAACGGTGCGCGTGACTCGGCGTTCCTCCGCGCCCAGCGTCGCGACGAGCTCGTAGCGCGCGAGCGCCCCCGATGCCGGGGCCGGAACGGGAAGCCAGGCGATGAAGGCGCCGTTGGGACGGACGGCGACCCGACGGCCGTTGATCGTCAACCGGGCATCTCCCGACCCGACCGAGCCGAAGATGAAGTTCGAGTCACGGGCTGTGATCAGACTGCCGTTCGGCGGATAGACGACATCGATCCTCAGCGGGCCGCTCGCTTCGGGGATCGGTGGCGGCCCTGGCACTTCCGCCAGCCGCGGGCCACAGCCAGCCACCAACATTGCCGCGACGACCACCGACTCCACGCGCGATGATCGTCGAGCAACTTCGCAGAGGC
>JASFLD010000123.1:0-9702 GCA_050118275.1 Gemmatimonadales bacterium | reverse complement strand
CTTGATGATGTCCTCGAGAACCTCATACACACGTGGATCGTCGCCGCGCTCGACGATCTTCTTGGCACGCTTCACCGTCTCGGCTTCGCCGCGCCGTTCGAGCTCATGGATTATGAAAGGCCGGAACAACTCGACCGCCATCACCTTGGGCAGACCACATTGGTGAAGCCTGAGCTCCGGACCCACGACGATCACCGACCGGCCCGAATAATCAACGCGCTTGCCGAGGAGGTTCTGGCGGAAACGTCCCTGCTTGCCTTTCAACATATCGGATAGCGCCTTGAGCGGCCGCTTACCCCGTCCGCGGATCGCCTTGCCGCGACGCCCGTTATCGAAGAGGGCATCTACAGCCTCCTGCAGCATCCGTTTCTCATTGCGCAGGATGACCTCGGGCGCCTTCATCTCCATCAGCTTCTTCAGCCGATTGTTGCGATTGATCACGCGCCGGTACAGGTCGTTCAGATCCGACGTCGCAAAACGTCCGCCGTCGAGGGGAACCAGCGGACGCAGGTCCGGAGGTAACACCGGGACAACGTCCATGATCATCCACTCCGGACGGTTGCGTCGCTCGGGATCGCTGTCGCTGTTACGGATGGCGTCCACGACCTTGAGGCGCTTCAAGTACTGCTTCTTGCGGTGTTGGCTGGTCTCCGTCGCCACTCTCCGCCGGAGGTCCTTGGCCAGCTCCTCGACCTCCACCTGACGCAGCAGCGCCCGAACGCCCTCGGCACCGATCTCCGCCTGGAACTCGCTGTCCTTCTCCTCCTTGGCCTTCGCCTTCAGCTCGAGATACTCTTCCTCGACCAACAGTTGCTTCCGCTTCACGTCCTGATTGCCCGGTTCGACCACCACGTAGTTCGCGTAGTAGATGACCTTCTCAAGGTCGCGCAGCGTCATCCCCAACAGATAACCCATCTGCGACGGCAAGGTCTTGAAGAACCAGATATGCGCCACAGGCACGGCCAACTCGATGTGGCCCATGCGCTCGCGTCGCACCTTGGACAGCGTTACCTCGACCCCGCACTTGTCGCAGATGTGCCCGCGATAGCGGATGCGCTTGAACTTGCCGCAATGACATTCCCAGTCCTTCACCGGGCCGAAGATACGCTCGCAGAACAAGCCATCCCGCTCCGGTTTAAACGACCGGTAGTTGATCGTCTCCGGCTTCGTCACCTCACCGTAGCTGAGCCCGCGGATCTGCTCGGGCGAAGCGATCTTCAGCTGGATGTAATCGAACTCCGTCGGGCGAGTCTCACCGTGCCTGGGGAAATCGATCATTTTCGTTTCGATCCTCTAAGCTATAATCAGAAAAGAATTAGATTCCTTCGTCACGCTGCCCGAGATCGACACTCAGGCCCAGCGACTGCAGCTCCTTCACGAGTACATTGAAGCTCTCCGGTATACCCGGGTCCGGCAGGTTCTCGCCTTTGACAATCGCCTCGTAGGCCCGCGAACGACCCGATACGTCGTCGGACTTCACGGTGAGTATCTCCTGCAGGGTGTGAGCTGCCCCATAGGCCTCCAGCGCCCACACCTCCATCTCACCGAAGCGCTGTCCCCCGAATTGCGCCTTGCCAGCCAACGGCTGCTGCGTCACCAGCGAGTACGGTCCGATCGACCGAGCATGGATCTTGTCATCGACCAGGTGAGCCAGCTTCATCATGTAGATGCTGCCGACGGTAACCTCCATGGCGAAAAGCTCACCCGTCCGGCCATCGCGCAGCCGCATCTTCCCGGCCGGCGTCAAGCCCGCCCGGCTGATGAACTCGCCTACCGCGAGGTCCATGCCCTCCTTCCCCGACTTTCGGCCCTGCAGGTTCGCAATCGCCTCGAATCCGGCTTTCGCCATATCCGATTCGTCACTGCGTTCGCCCACCTCCTTGGCCGCGTCCAGCAGGTAGTCACGCACTTCGCGGAGGTATTTGCCGATCGCCTTCGAGCTTGAATCGGCGACCAGTTGGTCCAAGCTGCGGCCCAAGCCGAGCGGCGACCCCGACGGTCGCGCGCCATTCCCGTGTGCCGTTCTTTCGCCGGCTGCCTGGCGGATCTCAGCGACCAACTCTCGGATCAATTCGTCGTCCACCGCGGGCGGTTCAACAGACCGGATATTCAGGCAATCGTGTGCCCACTGCACACCCGCCAGCTTGAGAAGAACACCGATCTCGTCCTCGGTGGCGCCGTGGAACACCGGCGTCTTGGCCTCGAAACCGAGGATCTCTCCACACCAGCCCAGGTGTGTCTCGAGAATCTGCCCGACGTTCATACGACTGGGAACGCCCAGCGGGTTCAGTACGATGTCCACCGGCCTGCCATCGGGGAGGAACGGCATGTCCTCCTCGGGGACGATGCGGGCAATCACGCCTTTGTTGCCGTGACGGCCGGCTACCTTGTCACCGACAGCGATCTTCCGCCGCTCGGCGATGTAGACCTTGACCAACTGCACCACGCCGGGGGATAACTCGTCTGGTTGCAAGACCTTGTCGATCGATTCCTCGGTCTTCTCGCGCACGCGTTCGATTCGTTGGCGCGATTCATCGATGACGCGCCGGATCCTCGTATTGGCCTCCTGGTTCTTCACCTTGAGCGCCGTGAGGTCCAGCTTCGCGAAGTCCAGCTCGCCGACCATTTTCTCGGCCAGCTTCTTGCCCTCTTTGATGTACGGCTCGATGGTCCCTCGCTTGAGGAACAGCTGCACCGTCTGGCCCTTGAGTAGCTCGCGCAGTTCCTCATCGCGGACCTCGGTGATCCGGCCGATCTCGTCTCGCTCCTGTTCGCGCAGCAGACCGATCTTCTCTCCGTGTTCCTTCTCGAGCAGGGCGTCATCGATCCGGCGCGAGAAGATCTTCACATCGATCACCGTGCCCGCCATTCCCGGCGGCACGCGCAGCGAGCTGTCCTTCACATCTTTGGCCTTCTCACCGAAGATAGCCGTCAGCAGCTTCTCTTCTGGAGACAGCTCCGTCTCGCCTTTCGGCGTGATCTTGCCAACCAAAATGTCGCCGGCTGTCACCGGCGCTCCGATGCGCACGATTCCCCGCTCGTCCAGATCCTTCAGCGCTTCCTCGGACACGTTGGGGATCTCGCGCGTGATCTCTTCCATGCCACGCTTCGTATCACGCACGTGGAGCTCGAGCTCCTGTATGTGTATCGAAGTGTACTCGTCGTCCTTGACCAGACGCTCGCTGATTACAATCGCGTCCTCGAAGTTGTGACCGTACCACGGCATGAAAGCCACCAGGACATTCCGCCCCAGGGCGAGCTCGCCGCGATCGCATGAAGCTCCGTCCGCGATTATATCGCCGGCCTCAACGTGCTGTCCGGCCTGCACCAGCGGGCGCTGGTTGATCGCCGTGTCCTGATTCGTGCGCCAGAACTTCTTGAGCCGATAGCGATCGAACTGGCTAAGCTTCGCCAGAGGTTCATCGCCTCCCGGCTTCACCACGCCCGTGTCGATCATGATCTCGTCCGCCCCCACCTGCGTCACCGCCCCGCCACGCTTGGCGACGACGACGGCGCCGGAGTCGCGCGCGACTTTGCCTTCCAAGCCCGTTCCCACCAGGGGACGCGCCGGGAAGAGTAACGGTACCGCCTGACGCTGCATGTTCGATCCCATGAGCGCGCGATTGGCGTCGTCGTGCTCGAGGAACGGAATCAGCGCCGGGGAGACCGCCACCAGTTGGTCCGGCGACACGTCCATGAAGTCGATATGGCTTGGCGCCAGCATCGGGTAATCGTCCGCCTGCCGACAGAGGGCGAGCGGATTCGCGAAGGTACCGTCCGGGTTGAGCGGAGCATTGGCCTGTGCCACGGCAAACTCCTCTTCCTCACTCGCCGTCAGCCAGACGATTTCGCCCGTGACCTTCCCCTTGCCGACCTTCCGGTAAGGCACCTCGATGAAGCCCAGGTCGTTGATACGGGCGAACGTCGAGAGACTGGTGATCAGCCCGATGTTCGGACCCTCCGGTGTCTCGATCGGGCACATGCGTCCGTAGTGCGAGTAATGGACGTCCCGCACCTCGAACCCGGCCCGCTCGCGCGTCAGCCCGCCTGGCCCGAGCGCCGACAGCCGCCGTTTGTGGGTCAACTCGGCGAGGGGGTTGGTCTGATCCATGAACTGGCTGAGCTGCGACGAGCCGAAGAACGACTGGATGACCGCACTCACCGTCCTGGCGTTGACCAAGTCATCGATGTTGATCTGTTCCGGGTCGCTCGCGATCGACATCCGCTCGCGCACCAATCGAGCCATGCGCGACAGTCCCACCGAGAATTGATTGGCGATCAGCTCACCCACCGAGCGTACGCGCCGATTGCCCAAATGGTCGATGTCGTCGACGAAGCCGCGACCCTCGTGCAGTTCGATCAGGTAGCGGACGATCGCGATGAAATCCGCTACCGTCAGAATCGCCACGTTCGGGGCCGGCGGTTCCATGCCCAGCAGACGGAAGGTATCCCTCAGGCGCTGGTTGATTTTGTAGCGGCCAACTCGCCCCAGGTCGTAACGCTTCGGGCTAAAGAACAGGCGATCGATCGCCGAACGCGCCGTGTCGAGGTTCGGCGCCTCGCCCGGACGAAGCAGCGAGTAGATCGCGTACAACGCCTCGGCCTCGGTGTGCGTCGGATCTTTAGCCAGCGTGTTCTTGATCAGCGGGGATTCGCCGCGCGCACCACCAGCGAACACCTGAACGTGGCGAATTCCGTTCGTCTCCAGCTCGGCGAACAGCTTGGCGTCGAAAGACTGACCTGCCTCAGCTAGGACTTCGCCGGTATCCGGCTCGACGACGTCTGTCGCCAGACGCGGGTCGTGACTCCAATCTCGACGGTTGGCGAGGTCTTCGTAGCGACCCCGCAATGGTATCCGCGCCGGACTCGAATAGATCCACACCTTTTCGACTTTGCCGCGCACCAGCTGCTTCATCAGCTCCGGCGTAAACTCCTCCGAGCGCTGGGCGAGAAACGCGTCGCGATCGCGGTAGATCGGCACTTCCTCGATCCCTACCTCCAGCAAGCGGTTGATCAGGTCGTCGGTCAAGGCATCGCCCATGCCGCCGATCAGCCGACCGGTCTCACGCGCGCGCTGATCGGCCGCCAGCCAACCCTCATCGTTTTCGAGATCGAAGCCGGTCAAGACAACAGTCTCGGGCTCTTCGGCGAATGCGGGATTCGGAACGGCGCGGGCGAACATCGACCCTACCGCCTCACGCCGCGCGGCCCGGTCCGCCGCCACATCGGCAATGTTGAGTTCCCGCACGTAGTAGAAGAGATCGAGAACGTCAGAGTCGTTGCCATGCCCGAAGGCGCGGAGCAAGGCCGTCGCCGGGAACTTCTTCTTCTTGTCGATGTGGACGTGGATCACATCATGTATGTCGATTGAAAACTCGACCCAAGACCCACGGAAGGGGATGATCCGCGCTGAGAACAAGCGCGTTCCGTTTGGGTGGATGGTTTCCTCGAACACGACGCCGGGTGATCGATGTAGCTGGCTGACGATCACGCGTTCCGCACCGTTGATCACGAATGTCCCCTGATCGGTGAGCAGCGGCAGCTCTCCCAGGTAGACCTCCTTCTCGAGGATGTCGCGCGGGCGTTTCTCTCCATCGACATCCTCGTTGATCACCAGACGCAACGTCGCCTTGAGTGGAGCGCCATAGGTCATGTCGCGCTCCATGCACTCTTCGACGGCGTACTTCGGCTCACCGAGCGAATAGCTGACGTATTCCAGCGTGAAATTCTGCTTGCTGTCAGCGCTGGGAAAGATCTCGTTGAAGACCCGCTCGAGCCCGAAATCTCGAATCGACTCCTCGTCGACGGCCGTCTCGAGCAGCGCGTCAAACGCCTTGCGCTGCACGTCGAGGAGATCCGGCATGGCCATGGCCGTTTCGAGGTGCGCGAACGAGATGACCGGCAGAGCCTTCCCGTTCGCCCCATTGCCCATTGCCGAACCGAACTGGGCACTTACCCGCTTGTTGCCTCGTGTCGCGGTCTTAGCCAACGTCTATACCTCCAGGGAAAAGTGCATGTGAACCGCTTCTTGTCGGTCGACCCGGTCGAGCGGGCCGACCCACAGACCCACAAAGGATCTAATGATCGTTACCGCTTCGGCCTTTCTTCGGTCGCCGCGGCTGGGAAACAGCACAGAAAACCCCGTCGCCCGTTGGCCGCGGGGTTCCTGTCTGTTCTCGTACGGACTTGTTCTCGCGCCACGTGAGCGGCATAGGCAGCGGAGCTCTCACCTCGTCTCGAATGCCATACTTCCGACGGCATTGGCCGCCGGCCCGGAAAGCTCCGTCACGCCTACTTGAGCTCCACCGTCGCGCCCTGCTCCTCGAGCTTGGCTTTGATTTGTTCGGCCTCCTCCTTCGAAGCGGCCTCTTTGACGGTGCTCGGAGCGCCGTCGACCAGCTCCTTGGCCTCCTTCAGGCCGAGACTCGTGACTTCGCGCAGTGCTTTGATGACCTGGATCTTTTTGTCCCCAATACTGGAAAGGACGACGTCGAACTCGAACTTCTCTTCCTCCGCCTCGGCGGCACCGGCGCCCTGAGCGGCGGCGGCCATTGCTACCGGGGCGGCGGCGCTGACACCGAACTTGTCTTCCATCGCTTTCTTCAGCTCCGCCGCCTCGAGTACGGTCAGCGAGCCAATCGCGTCAAGAATCTCCTCGACCTTGTTCATCTTTCCCCATTCTCTGCTGGTGATGCGTTTCTAGTACCACACAACTCGTCAAGAGATCCGGTTGTCAAGACATCCCGGACGCCTGAACCGTCTTTAGCCACCGCTCTCCCGCTTTCGGGCAACTTCCTCGACCATGTACGCGATGTCCCGCAGCAAACCGGCCAGAACTCCCACAATACCCGCTACCGGCGCGGTCAACGAGCCAGCGATTCCCGCCAGCAACTCCTCACGGGGCGGCAGGTCGGCGAGCTGCGTGATCTCGCCGGCCGAAACCAGTCGTCCGTCGACGACTCCGCCCTTTAGGGCCGGCCGTTCCTCATACTCCTTGGCAAACGTGCGTAGCGTCTTGGCGGGCATCACGGGATCATCGCGAGCGATGATCAATCCCGTCGGTCCCCGCAAATGCTCGGAGATGTCCGGAAGATCGAGCTTCTCCAGCGCCCTCAAAGCCAAACGGTTCTTCACCACCAGGTAGCGGCTGCCCGCCTCCCGGAAGCGTCGCCTCAGCTCGGTGATGTCCTTGACGTTCAGCCCGGTGAAGTCCGTCAAATAGACGATCTCCGCGCCGCTGAGCACATCGACCAACTCGGCGGTGAGCTCGATCTTCTCCTTCTTCATGCGCTGAGCCATGACTGCCGTTCCGCTCTCTATCTGTGGCCCACCGCCCAGGCGGGGCCATGTGTTCTCCGCATCAGCCGCCCGTCTGTTGCGATCAGGCGCTCTTCCGGAATTGGCTAGGCTCGATTCGAACCCCGGGGCCCATCGTACTCGAGACGGTCACGCCGCGGACGTAGCTGCCCTTGGCCGCAGCCGGGCGCGCACGCAGGATCGCGTCCATGAAACTCTCGAAGTTCTCCAACAGATTCTGCAGTTCGAATGAGGCCTTGCCGATCGGCGCATGCACGTTCCCGGTGCGATCAACGCGGAACTCGATGCGCCCCGCCTTCAACTCTCTGACCGCCCGGCCGATATCCATCGTCACCGTTCCCGCCTTCGGCGTCGGCATCAGGCCTCGTGGGCCCAGGATGCGGCCCAGCTTTCCCACGTCGCGCATAGTATCCGGCGTCGCCACTACCGCGTCGAATTCGAGCCAGCCCTCCTGGATCTTGGCCACGTACTCGGTACCGACGTAGTCGGCCCCGGCCTCCTCGGCCTCGCGTGCCTTGTCGCCATCCGCGATCGCCAAGACCCGGATACGCTTGCCGGTACCGTGGGGAAGATTGACCGTCCCGCGCACGATCTGATCGGCGTGCCTCGGGTCGACACTCAACCGCACAACGGCGTCCACCGTTTCGTCGAACTTCGCCGACGCCGTGTTCTTGACGAGCTGCAGCGCTTCGCGCAGGTCGTAATAGCTGGCCTTATCGCGCTTCTCGGCCGCCTCTCCGTAACGCTTCCCGTGCTTTGACATCAGTCCGAAACCACGATTCCCATCGAACGCGCCGTGCCCTCGACCATCCGCATGGCAGCCTCGATGGACGCCGCGTTCAAGTCTTCTTTCTTGATCTCCGCTATCTTCTTCACTTGCTCACGGCTGACAATACCGACCTTGTTCCGGTTCGGCTCGCCGGAGGCCTTCTCCAATCCCGCCTCCTTCTTGAGCAGGATCGCGGCCGGCGGGGTCTTGGTGATGAAGGCAAACGTGCGATCGGCAAACACCGAGATCTCGACCGGGATGATCATGCCCGCCTGGCTCTGCGTCCGCGCGTTGAACTGCTTGCAGAAATCCATGATGTTGACCCCGTGCTGCCCGAGTGCCGGGCCCACTGGGGGCGCGGGGGTCGCCTGTCCCGCCGGGACCTGCAGTTTGATGAAGCCGATGACCTTTTTCCTTGGTTTTGCCATGCGAGTCACAACTCCAAATTTCGCGAAGTGCCGGTCGCACATCTCAGGACCCGTGTCGCCGAGTTGGCTTGGGGTCCCGCCGATTGACGGCGACCAGTGAACGCTTACGTCCCTCAGTAACCTTTCAACTGCGTGTAGTCCAATTCGATCGTCGTCGAGCGGCCGAACAGCGAGACCTGGACCTTGACCTTGCCCTTCTCGTGATCGACGTGCTCGATCGTTCCAGTAAAGTCGCTGAACGGTCCCTCCGAGACCTCAACCGACTGCCCCACGTAGAACGGGATCCTCTCCGTATCCTCGGCGCCTTCTGACGGCGCGGCCGTCTCGATGCCGAGGATCTTGTTCATCTCGTCCTCACGCAGCGGCTGCGGCATCGTGCCACCGCCGACGAACTTGATGACACCCTGGATGTTGTTGATCTCGTGAACCGTCCGCTCGTTCAAAACCATCTTCACCAATACGTATCCAGGATAAAGCCGCTTGCTCTTCGATACCTTCTTGCCGCCCTTGACCTCGACCACATCGTGCGTCGGCACCAGGACTTCCTGGATCTCCTTCTCCTCGACCGATTCCCCCCCCTCCTCCTGGATCTTGTTGAGGATGAGAGTCCTGACCTTGTTCTCGTGGCCGGCATACGTCTGTATGGCGTACCACTTCGCTTCCTTATCCGTCGTTTTCTCGGTCATCGATATCAGCCACCGAGAGTTCGGATGATCAGGTCGATGATCTCGCGAAATACGAGGTCCATCAGTCCGATGATTCCAGCCACGATGAGCACGAAGATGATGATCACCCCCGTGGCATTGCGCAGCTGTTCCCAATCCGGCCAGGTCACCTTCTTCAACTCGCCCGGCACCTCGGACATGAACACACGCAGTCGGCTCAGGTTCTCGAATATCGACACGCCTACTTCGTCTCCTTGTGAACCGTGTGCTTACCGCAGCGGCGGCAATACTTCTTGTGCTCCAACCGCTCGGGGTGCTTCTGCCGGTTCTTCGAGCCCTGGTAGTTCCGGGACTCGCATTCCGTGCAAGCCAACGTGATCTTTACGCGATTCGTAGCCATCTCTCGGAGGCGACTTCCGCCTACTCCAGTATCTTTGTGACAACACCGGCTCCGACCGTCCGCCCGCCTTCGCGGATCGCGAACCGAAGCCCCTCTTCCATCGCTATCTGCATGATCAACGTG
>JASFLD010000122.1:0-9710 GCA_050118275.1 Gemmatimonadales bacterium | reverse complement strand
GCCGGCGCACTCAGGACTCGTCCCGATCGTGGGCATGAGCCGGCGGATGCGTGGCCTCGACCGCGGTGAACGGCTCGAGAATCTAGTAGCTGTGGCTCGAGCGTTTTGGGATCACCCAGGAATCTCCAGGCTCCAGCACCACCTGCTGACCCTCGATGTGCAGCTCGGCCTTGCCGGAGATGATGTAGCCGACGGTCTCGTAGTCACGCTGGTGCTGGCCCTGCTTCTCGCCCGGCTTCACCCCATCCCAGAGGCGCATCGCCAGCGTTGTCCCCGATGCCAGATATCTCTGGCCCAGCTCTCCTGCGATCAACGCTCCCATTCCGGCGCCCAGGGCGGATCGATCAGTCGCTCTTCATCGGTGAGATCGAAGATCCGATCCATCTCCTCGTCGCTCAGCTCGAAGTCGAAGACCTCGAAGTTGGAGCGCCGGTGCTGGGCGCTGCTCGACCTGGGGATGGCCGCCACGCGGGGCTGTTGCAGCAGCCAGCGCAGCGCGATCTGTTCAGCGCTCTTTCCATGCTGCTCTCCGATATCGCGGAGGACGCTGTCGCTGCCGACTTTTCCCTGGGCGAGCGGGGCATAAGCGGTCAAAATCAGCTCGTGCGCTCTGGCTCGCTCTAGCAAGTTCTCTTGACTCAGGTAGGGATGATACTCGACCTGATTGCAGACGACGGGCGCGTGCTCCGCCGCCTCGTCCAAGAGGCTCGGAGTGAAGTTGCTGACGCCGATGTGTCGGGCCTTGCCTTCCTCCTCGAGCTCCATCAAGGCATCGAGCGGTTCCCGCAAGGGTGTCGAGCTGTTCGGCCAGTGGATGAGCAACAGGTCGACGTAGTCGGTTCCCAGGCGCCGCAGACTGGCGTTCGCGCTGTCGAGGAACTCGTCGTGCCCCAGTTTGTCGAACCATACCTTCGTGGTAAGGAAGACGCGGTCGCGATCGACGGGTGACTCCCGCAATGCACGGCCCACCTCCTCCTCGTTGTCGTAGGATTCGGCGGTGTCGATGTGTCGGTAACCGATGTCCAGAGCGTCTTTCACCGCCTCTCTGCAAGCTCCGCCGGTCAACTCGTACGTGCCCAAGCCAAGTCCCGGGACCCGATCACCTTCGATTTCGATGTATTTCATACCTATTACTCCTCCGCGACGCGATTGAATGTCTGGACGCGCATCATGTTGCGAGAATTCCGCGCAAAACGGCGACCGACCTCTACTCTCGTACGGTATCGAAGAAGCTAAGCCGAAAGCGGCGTGAGGACTGTCGGGTCGTGGTGAACATCGTCCTTAGGGAAATTCCGGGCTACGCTCTGGGCGGAAAACCTACCGCTCGGCAGCTAGGTAATCGCCCGAGCGCGAGGTTGGTGTACGCCCCCAGGGATGGATGGGTGGGCAGAGGAGCTGTGACGACCCAGGGGCGCCGATATCACCGAGGAATAGTGTCCCTTAGTGTTTTGACAGTGCTATCGGCGCAATCGGGCCGGTTCGACGGTGCCTTGCGCGTGGATAGCCAGAATTGGCTTGACACTGAAAGGAGGATACAGCCATGGAGAAGAAGTGGAGAAGGTGGGCGCCGATGCCTCTCCGGCTGATGATCGGGTTTGCTTTCATATATCATGGGGCGCCCAAGCTGTTCACCGCCTCGGGGCACGACGCCTTCGTCGGGCTTTTGCAGGGTTTCGGAGTGCCGGTAGCCGGCCTGGCGGCGTGGCTCGTTGCGATCCTGGAAGTCGCCGGCGGCGTCGCTCTCATCGTCGGCGCGTTCACGGCGATCGTGTCGGGACTGCTCATTATCGAGATGGTGGTCGCACTGTTCGCCGTCCATCTGCCGCACGGCTTCAACTTCATCAACATCACCGGCATGACGGAGTCGGGCCCGCAGTTCGGCATGCCGGGCTTCGAGGTGAACCTGCTGTACATCGCAGGACTGCTGACGCTGGTGCTGGGCGGTGCCGGAAAACTGTCGGTCGATGAGGGGCTGGGCCGTTCCTCCGTCAAAAGGCATCAGAGGAGTCCATCGCGCGATGAGCGTTCGAAGCGTGCGCCCGGCGAGAAGGTTCCTGTCGGATAGTGGGTACGCTCTGTTCGCGTGTGACAGCGGCGGCGCACTGACGGCATCGCTGCCGCACTTCAGTGGAAGGCCGCGGGATTGGAATGCGTCTATCAACGGGCTCCGTCGGACGGAAACACTTCGCACAATCCTGAGTCGAACGGAGTCGGAGTTAACCGGCTTCGATCGACCGCAGCCTCGCCCGGATGGCGCGGAGGTTCTCCGATTGCGGGACCGGCCGCTCGAGCTCCAACTCGAGCGCCTTCAATATGCTTTCGCGAGCGGCGTCCCGGTCTCCGGCCATCTGCTGGAGACGCCCGAGGGCGACGTGAGCCGCCGACGAATACGGATACTCTCGTACCGCGATGCGGGCGACCTGCAACGCTTGCTCGATGTCTGGGAGCGTCACCGACAGCAGACGGTACACCGACAAGGGCACATCGACGGGGTGCCCGTACCGTTCGGCGAGCTCATCGAAGAAGCTCTCCACCGCCTCCAGACCCTGCTGCAGAACCTCGGGCGGAACCATCCAGTCGGCGAACGCGGCCGAGAGACCGTCGTAGTACGCCTTGTAGGGAACGTAACCGTGGACCTCGGCGGGTATCTCGCGAAACGTGAAGTGGAGATTCGCAGAGCCCCGATTGCTGAGCAGCGGCGCGAAGAGCTTCCTGACCGAACCGTCCATGTCACCGCCCTCTAGGGCTCCCAGCGTGATCAGCAACGGTCTCGATGACAGCGAATCGCCTCCGGCCAACCGTTCGCGGGTGGCCTTGACCACGACGGAGTCGTCCCACCACAGGCTCGGGCTGATGGCCAGGTAACGTGAGAAGAGCGAAGGCGCTTCTAGGAACGTGTACACCGTGAAGAGCCCGCCCAGCGACCAGCCGGAGAGCGTGCGGTCCGCAGAGGCACGATACCGTGACTCGACCAGGGGGAACACTTCCCGCTCGAGGAACGCTTGAAACTCATCGGCACCGCCGCTGGTCGGGAAGGCGAGCCGGCCCTGGCTCTGTTCGGGAGCGTGGGTTGGAGTGTAGTCTCGGTCCCGATCGACGTTGACGACCCCGACGACGATCAGTTCGGGGATTGGATGCTGGCTCCTATCGTAGCCCAACTCGGAGAGGAACTGAACCGCGGACACCGCCTGCTGAAAGAAATACTCTCCATCCAGCACATAGAGGACCGGGTACTGCCGAGTGCTCCGTTCGTATCCCTCCGGCAAACGCACGAGGATCGTGCGTTCTTCGCCGAGCACTTCGGATCGGAAGGTTATCTTCTCCGGCCCGGGTAACCGCTCCCGTTTAGCGTCGGTCTGCGAGGTTGATGTGGGTTGCCCGGGAAGTTCGGATGGACCGAACAGGGCGAGGCAACTGAAGAGGATAGGCATCGTGATCGAAGTTGAGGAGATCATTTCTTCTCCATCGGATAACTCGGCGCGTCGCTGTAAGTCGGGTCGATCTGTCCGACCTCGAGCAGACGGCGCCGAGTGTTGATGTCGCTTCAGGCGGCCATACCGGGGATGGTCGGCAGTAGCGTAGTGGAGCAGAAACGTGGGTCGAGCAGGCGCCGCCCAAACGACCGAACGTCGACACGCCGCAACATGAGCGATCGGTAGATACCGGCGGCGCGGATGTCGCCGGCTAGGCGAAATCCAACGATGCGGCCGTCGGAAAGGAAGATCTTGCGCAGAGCATCGCCGTCCCGCCAGCGCAATTCCTCCTCTGCTTCCCGCGCTCCCACGGCCATCACCGGCAGGCCGAGGTGCTTCAGGCTGTTCATGCGCTCGGCGCCGTCGTAGACCGTGTCGTAGCCCAACAAGTTCTCGGCGACGACGTTCCCCTGGGCCACTGCGTTGGGAAAGATGGCGTGAACGTACGGTTCGCCGGTCATCCGGTCCCGGGTCTCGGCTACATCTCCCGCCGCATAGATGTCGGGTAGGTTGGTGCGCAGGTGCTGGTCGACCCGTACGCCCCAATCCAGGTCGATGCCCGTGCCGTCCAGGACCGCTACGTTGGGTTTCACCCCTGTGGCCGCCACATAGAAGTCGGCTTTTAGCGGCTTGCCCGATTCGAGCTCGACGGCTGTCGCTTTCCGTTTTCCCGCGAAGGCGCGGGCGCGTGTGTCGAGTCGGACGTCTACGCCGCGCCGCTCCAACTCGCAGCGAACGATCTCGGCCGTTTCCGGATCGAGCATGCCCGGCATCACATGATCCTTCATCTCCAGCACCGTGACGGCGAGCCCGAGGTCGGCGAGCAGCAGAGCGACCTCGACGCCGATGAAGCCGGCGCCGACGATGACGCCCTTGCCGGCGCCGCCGTCGCGTGCTCGCTGGACCAGCGCGCTGGCGGCTTGCAGCGACTTGAAGTTGTAAACGCCGGGGAGATCGTCGCCCGGGATGGGTGCGTAGAGTCGGCTGCCCGACGCGATGACGAGGCGGTCGTAGTCGAGCGTGCGCGCGTCTTCGAGCAGCAGCTGATGGTCCTTCACCCGGAGGCCGCTGACGCTCGTCCCTTCGCGATAGTCCAGCGCGAGCCGCTCGCCGATGTCGCGGCCCTTCCAGAAGAGGGTCTCCTCGCGGCCGGTGAGAAAATAGTCGGCCAGCGCCGGCGGCGCGTAGGGCGGAAACGGCTCGGCCGAGAGCATCGTGATGTCGACCTCACCATCGAGCCGCCGCAGGTTCTCCGCCACCGTCAGTCCGGCAGGGCCGGCGCCGATGATCACGACACGCACTTTGCCACCTCCTCCTCGCTGCGCACCAGCGCATCGCGAAGCGCTTCCATGCCCTTCATGAACGGGGTGTCGCGGTTCTCGAACAGGGGGCTGACCGCCGGCTCGCTCAGCAGCACTCGGTCATCGTACGGGAGCGCGTGACGGCTGGCGAAGGTGAACGTGCCTTCGGCATCCAGGCGCGCCACGGCCCGATCGAACTCTTCCGGCTGGCGGACTCGATTGACGACCAGGTGCACCGCCGGGATACCCAGGCCGGCGGCGAGGCGAGCTGTACTGTGAGCGACCTGGAGCGCGTTGAAAGACGGGTCGGCCAGAACGATGGCATGGTGAAAGCCCTTGGCCAAAGCGCGACCGAAGTGCTCGACGCCCGCCTGTGTGTCCATCAGGATCACTTCATCGGGTCGGAGGTTGATGGCGTCTACGACCGCGGCCAGTAGTGAATTCTCCGGACAGAGGCAACCGACCGCCGGCTGAGTCAGCGTGCCCATCACCAGGAGCCGCACGTTGTCCGGCCCGACGACGCCGAAGCGCTCGACGACGTCGCTGACGTCGGGATTGAGCCGGAAGAAGAGGCCCCAGCCGGAACCGGGCCGCGCCCCGGTCTTCTCCTCCACGTAGTCGGCGTTCCGGCTCAACGGGACTAGCGCGCGAGCCTGCTCGATCGGCAGGCCGAGCGCGTAGGGGAGATTCATCTGCGGGTCGGCGTCGAGAGCGAGCACGGAGTAGCGGTGCGCGAGGAGACGCGCCAGGATCGCCGTGACGCTGGTCTTACCCACGCCGCCCTTGCCCGTGATCACGACGCGGAATTGGGCGGCGCGAGGTTCAGCGTCCGCCCGCACCTGCCGGACTCGCTTGGCCGTTTCGACCATGCGCCGCCGACGGTCGGCTTCGCCTTCCACCCTCAGGCACCGACGAGTTCTGGCGCCTCGATGCTCTCGGGCTCGACGAACGGCAGCCCCAGAGCCTTGCGCTTCGATTCTATGTGGCGCCGGATTAGAACCGCCGCCCGCTCTGGGTCCGGCTCCACCGCGAACTTGGCGCCGACGACATCCTCCAAGCCTCCGGCCAGCAGGTTGACCACGTTCTTGCTGCCGAAGATGGGCGGCTGGACGCCCAGCACCGTGAAGATGCCGCTCGCTACCGCGTAGGTGCCGATGGCCGCCGCCTTCTCCGAGTACCACTCCGGCGCGGCTGCGGCCAGAGGCAGGTCGCTGATATCGATGTCCAGATGATTCGCGAGTGCCGCCGCCAGCACGAGGATGCGGGTGTTGTCCACACAGGAGCCCATGTGCAACACGGGCGGTACTCCGAGGGCCTTGCAGACCGCGCTCAATCCCGGCCCCGCCAGCTCGGCCGCTTCCGGCACCATCTGTCCGGCCTTGCCGTTGGCCACCGCCGCGCAGCCCGTGACGACGACCAGTATGTCGTTCTCGATCAGGCGACGCGTGAGGGTGACGTGACCGTGGTCTTGGGGGATCTTGGGGTTGTTGCACCCAACGACCCCGACGGCGCCGCGGATGCTGCCATCCTTGATGGCGGCGACGAGTGGCTCGGGTGTGCCGCCCAATGCCGCGACGACCGACTCCACAGAAAACCCGGCCATCATCGGCACCGGGTCCACCGGGATGTTAACCCGCTCGGGAATCCGGTTGGCGAAAGCTTCGACGCCGACCCGCACGATGTCTTTCCCGATCTCGACACCGCGTTGCGGGTCGAAGGAGATATGCGTGGCGCCCGGGAACTTGGCCTTGTCGGCGGTCGAGATCACCCGGGTGTGGAAGCAGCGGGCCACATCGGTGACGGATGGCATGATGCATTGGTAGTCGACGACCATCGCCTCCAGCGCGCCGGTCATGATGATCAGTTCTTGGATGAGGTGGTTGCCGGCCATCGGCACGCCCTTGCGCATCTGCAGCTCGTTGCCGGTGCAGCAGAGACCGACGAGGTTGATGCCCGCCGCCCCTTTCTCCTTGGCCAGGGCCACCAGATCGGCGTCGGCCGCCGCCTGGATGATCACATCCGACAACAGCGGGTTGTGGCCGTGGAGCGCGATGTTGACGTGGTCCGGCTTGAGAGCGCCCAGATTCACCTGCGACATCACGGGCTTCGGCGTGCCGAACAGGACGTCGGACAACTCTGTAGCGATCATCGAGCCGCCCCATCCGTCGGAGAGGCTAGTGCGCAGGCAGTGGAGCAGGATGTTGACGTAGTCGTTGTCCACGCCCATGTGGGTACGGTGGAGCATCTCGACGTTCTCGCGATCGATTCCGCGTGGTGTGATGCCCAGCTTGTCCCACAAATCGGCGCGCCTCGCCGGTGCCCTTCCCACGAATCCCAGGCGCGACTTGCGGGTGCCGAATTCCTCCAACATCGCTTCCGCCAGATCGCGAGCCGTCTCCTCGATCGGTCGCCCGTCCGTTTCGACGCCGTACTCGCCGGCGAGGGCCTTCAGCTTGGCTTCGTCTCTGAACTCGTAGCCGGTCGTCGTGCCTTCCGCGGTCATCAGGAAGACCTCGAGGATGTCGCGGCCATGGTCCGAGTGCGACGAAGCGCCCGCGGCGATGGTGCGTCCCAGGTTGCGGGCGACGATGATGTCCGCGTCGGCGCCACAGACGCCTTTCTGAGGTCCGTCACCGAAGAGATCGATGCGGCACGGTCCCATCACGCAGTTACGGCAACTGACGCCCATGGCGCAGTAACCGCACTGCGGTTCTTGCGCGGCCAAGCGGTCCCAAAGGGTCTCGATTCCTTCCTGGCGGGCGCGCCGGAGCATGGCGCGGGCATCGTCGTTGATGCTCATGCGTGTGTATTCTTCGGAACGATACGCGCTCATTTCGCACCCCCTGCCACGCGTGTGGCTGACTCTCCCCAGCGACGCCAACCTGTCACCGTTTCGGGCGCCGGGGGGGCTGTTGGCTCGAGCGAGGTCGCCGCGGCCAGCACCGCACGACTCTCGCGCATGCGATCTTCCCTAATCAGCTCGTTCAGCTCTCCGAAGACGAGAGCATCGACTTTGCACGCTTCCGCGCACGCCGGCACTTTCCCGCTGCGTACGCGCTTCACGCAGCCATCGCACTTCGTGGCGGCGATCCGCGTGGGCATGCCGTTTCCCTGTGCGTGATACGTCACAACATCGAACGGGCACGCCATGGCACACATGGCACAAGCGATGCACTTGCGCGGGTCGATCAACACGAGGTCCAGCGCCGTGTCGCGAGAGATCGCGGCTGTGGGGCAAACGCGCTCGCAGGGCGCCGGATTGCAGTGCCGGCACTTGTTGGGGAACGAGGTGTTGAACGAAGGCCCCGGCTCGACTTGGATCCTCGGCTGCGGCGGCGGATCTTCGAACATTGCCAGCACCGGATCACGGCTGTGCGAGTGCTCGACGGCGCAGGCGAACTCGCACTGTCGGCACCCGATGCACCGTTCGGGTCGAACGAACACCGTCTTCATCGAGACCTCCCCGGTGCCGACGAAGCGGCTGGGATGTCGCTTCCCGACAACCGTCACAGGTGGTCTGGTTGGGGCGGCTCTTTCGGGTGTTTTCACAGTATAGAACGAGAGGGGGCGCGCCCGCCAGTTCTATGGCATCGGAAGGAGCGGCTAGGGAAGATGCCTCTCCGGGGTGATCGGATTTGGCTCTTCCATGTCATGGGTTGTCGAGTTTGCCGCAATCGGGGCACGATGTGTCGGTGGGACCGTCCGCTGTCCGAGAAGGCGCCCGTTGGCTTCGCGTGCACGAAGTCGCCCGTTGTGGAGGGGGTTTGGGGGGCCCTGCCTTCGAGCGGGAACGTGGGTTGAAATCAACCGAAGAACGGTCGATATCAGCCAACCTCTTGGCCCCCGATGTCGCCGATTTCGACTGAAGCCCGTCAACAATGCCGCCGGTGGGCTGGAACGGAATCTGCCTCCTCTATTACACACGTGGATTAGCCAACTGCCGGGAGATGACCGGAAACGATAACGTTTACGGGTAAGTGACGTTCGCACGTGGAAGACCAGAGAGAGGTACGCGGCCGACCCGGGAGCCGAGCGACCGAGGCCGATCCGTCGGTGGCCGGCGAACGCCCGGTGACGGGCGGGGAAGGAGCCAGTAAACGGAGGTGGCATCGACGGAAGAGAGTCGTGCTGCCCCTGCTACTGCTGGTGCTGGTCGCTGGCGGCGCGGCGGGCTACTGGTATTTCAAGATACGCGGTGTAATCTCGACGGACGATGCCTACATCGACGGGGATCGCGTGTCGATCGCTGCGAAGATGTTGGGACGGATCGTCGAGCTCAATGCCGACGAAGGCGATACCGTACGCTTGGATGAGCTTCTCGTCCGGCTGGACGAGACCGACCTGCGCGCGCAGGAGGCGCAGGCGCAGGGCGATCTCGTCTATGCCGAGCAGAACGTCCAACTGACCGAAGTCGAGCGGCAGCGTGCGCGCGACGATTTCGATCGCGCCACGATCCAGTTCGAGGGCAAGGTGATCTCGCAGGAACAATACGATCACCTCAAGTCATCGCTCGACATGGCCGCAGCGCGGCACGCCGTTGCGCTGGCTCAGGTGCAGACGGCGAAAGCGCAGCTCCGGGTCATCGAGGCGCAACTCGAGAATGCGCGCATCTCTTCGCCCACCGGAGGGGTGGTGGCAAAACGGTGGGTATTGCCTGGAGACGTGGTTCAGGCGGGTCAGCCGATTCTCGCCATCTACGATCTGAGCGATGTGTGGGTTACCGCCAACTTCGAGGAGACGAAACTTCGCGACATCCACGTCGCCGACTCCGTGCAGATCTCCGTTGACGCTTATCCGGGGCGCGACCTGCCCGGCAGGGTTGTATTCATCGGTGCTGCGGCTGCCTCGCAGTTCTCGCTCATTCCACCGAACAACGCATCCGGCAACTTCACCAAGGTCACCCAGCGGATCCCGGTCAGGATCTCGATCCAGCGCC
>JASFLD010000121.1:0-9715 GCA_050118275.1 Gemmatimonadales bacterium | reverse complement strand
TCGACGCTGACCACGATCGTCTTGTCCATGCGGTCGCTCACGACCGCCCCTTCTCGCGTCTTACGCTGTCTCCGAGACATTCGCCGTCACTTCTCCTTCGCCTCACGGGCGGCTGCCAACTCCCGCTCGCGCTTGACCGTCTTGAGCTTCGCGATATCACGCTTCAGTCGGCGAATCTTCATCGGATTCTCGATATCCTGGTACGCACTCTTCATCCGTATGTCGAACAATTCATCCGCCAGCTGCGTGAGCGTCTGGTCGATGTCGATATCGGCCATCTCGCGAATCTCCTCCGGCCGCATCATATACCTCCGCTCTCGCGCCGTAGAAAACGCGTCTTGACCGGCAACTTCGCCGAGGCCAGCTCCATCGCGCGCCGCGCGATGCTTTCCGACACGCCTTCGAGCTCGAACATGACCCGTCCTGGCCTCACCGGCGCCACCCAAGCCTCGGGATTGCCCTTGCCTTTGCCCATTCGCGTCTCGGCCGGCTTCTTACTGATAGGCTTGTCCGGAAAGATCCGGATGAAGACCTTGCCACCTCTCTTGATATGTCGGGTCATGGCTACGCGCGCCGCCTCGATCTGCCGGGCGGTTATCCAGGCACGATCCAGGGTCTGCAAACCGTACTGGCCGAAAGCCACGGTGTTGCCTCGGGTCGCTTTCCCTCTGACGCGACCCTTCTGCTGCTTACGCCACTTTATTCGCTTCGGAGCCAACATTTCTCGTTACCTATCAGGTACTCCGGCCACCCGCCGTGTAAGTCACGCCCTTGCGATCCTCCACGACTTCTCCCTTGAAAACCCACACCTTGACCCCAATGGGACCGAATGTCGTCTTGGCGGTGGAGCGGGCGAAATCAACATCGGCGCGTAGCGTGTGCAAGGGGACACGTCCCTCGTGGTGCCCCTCGGTCCGCGCGATCTCGGCTCCGCCCAGCCGTCCCGCGCACTGGATCTTGACGCCTTCCGCCCCCATGCGCATCGCCTGCTGCACCGCGCGCTTGATCGCGCGGCGGAAGGCGATCCTCTGGACGAGCTGAAAGGCCACGCTGTCGGCGATCAGTTGCGCCTCGATCTCCGGTCGCTTGATCTCCTCCACGTTGATCGCGACCTCGGAATTCGTGAGCACTGCCAACTCGTCACGCAGCTTGTCCACTTCCGCGCCGCGCTTGCCGATGACGACTCCGGGGCGCCCTGTGTTGATCGTCACGACGATCTTGCCAGGCTTGCGCTCGATCTCGACGAGAGAGATTGCCGCATGGCCGAGGCGTGCCCTCAAATAGTTGCGGATCTTCTCATCCTGCTCGATGAGATCGGCTAGATTGCCCTCCGAGTACCACCGCGACTTCCACTGCCTTATGACTCCCAGGCGGAAACCAACCGGGTGCGTCTTCTGCCCCATGCTACTCCTTCCGATCCACGATCACCGTGACATGGCTCGTGCGTTTCCGGATCGGACTCGCCCGACCCATCGCTCGCGCGCGCCACCGCCTCAACGTGGGTCCTTCATCCACGTGGGCTTGCTTCACGTAGAGCTCATCCACGTCCAGCCGCTCGCCCTGCTCGTCTGATTTGTAGATCGCGTTGGCCACCGCCGACCGCAAAACCTTCTCGATCGATTCCGATGCCTTCTTCGTGTTGAACTGCAAGATGGCATAGGCGTCATTGACGCTGCGACCCCGAATCAGGTCGATGACCAGTCGCATCTTCCGCGGCGACTGCCCAACGTACCGCGCTATCGCCTTCGCTTCCATCACTAGCCGACCTTCGCCCGCTTGTCCGCCAGCTTGCCGCTGTGACCCCGGAACAGCCGCGTGGGTGCGAACTCACCCAGCTTGTGCCCCACCATGTTCTCGGTGATGTAAACCGGGATGAACTTGTTGCCGTTGTGGACCGCCAGCGTGTGACCCACGAAGTCCGGCGTGACGGTTGAGCGGCGCGACCACGTCTTGATCACACGCTTTTCGGCGCTCTCGTTCATCCGCGCCACTTTCTTCATCAAGTGCTCGTCAACAAACGGCCCTTTTCTAACACTTCTAGCCATAACCGCTCCGGCTCTCTATCGACCCTACAGCCAAAGCCTACTGGGTCGCCTTGCCCCGGCGCCGTCGGCGCACGATCAGTTTGTCCGACTTCTTGTGACGCTTGCGCGTCTTGCGGCCTTCCGGCCTGCCCCATGGGCTCACCGGCGGTCTACCCCCTGAGGCCTTGCCTTCACCGCCGCCCAGTGGATGATCGACCGGGTTCATCGCCACGCCGCGCACCTTGGGGCGCCGCCCCACCCAGCGCGAACGGCCGGCTTTGCCCCACGAGACGTTCTCGTGGTCCGTATTCCCTACCTGGCCGATCGTCGCTACACAATCCGCCGGCACCATGCGGACCTCGGTCGAAGGAAGCTTGAGCGTCACATAGCCGCCTTCCTTCGCCACTACCTGCGCCGAGCCGCCCGCCGAGCGCACGATCCGTCCGCCCTGGCCCGGGGCGATCTCTATGTTGTGAACCGCCGTACCGAGCGGGATCTCCCGCAGCGGCACGGCATTCCCCAGCCGAATCTCGCTGCCCGATCCCGCCATCACCGTGTCCCCGACATTCAGTCCGCGTGGGTGGAGGATGTAGCGCTTCTCGCCGTCCAAGTAGTGGATCAGCGCGATGTTGGCCGAACGATTCGGGTCGTACTCGACCGCGGCGACCTTGCCCGGCACTCCATGTTTGTCGCGCCGGAAATCGATCTTGCGGTAGCGCCGCTTGTGCCCACCGCCGCGCCGCCGCGTCGTGATGTGCCCGTGGTGATTGCGGCCACCCTTCTTCGTCAGCGGCTCGAGCAGCGACTTCTCCGGCTTGCTGCGAGTGATCTCCTCGCCGCTCACCAACGAACGGAACCGCGTTCCCGGTGTCGTCGGCTTGTACTTCCTGATCGCCATTCTAGAGCCCCTCGAATACGTCGATGATTTCGCCTTCGACCACGGTGACGACCGCCTTCTTCCAGTTCGGCCGCTTTCCGACGTGTACGCCTCTCCGCCGCCACTTGCCCCGATGCTGCGCTGTACGAACTTGCTGCACGTGTACCGAGAACAGTTGCTCCACCGCGCTCTTGATTTCCTGTTTGTTCGCGTCGCGAGCGACTTCGAACGTGTACTGGTTCTCGTTCATCTGGTTCGCCGAGCTCTTCTCGGTGATGATAGGGCGAACGATGATCTGCTGTGGATCACGCATCGTCACCCTCCTCAGACACCGACTCGGCAGCCACAGCCGCCTGGCTCTCGGTGCTCGGCGCCAGCGCACCTTCTTCGATCAGCAAGCAGTCCGACCACAGCACATCGTAGACCGATGCGTTGCCGAATTCCTTCACCTGAACGTTCGGTACGTTGCGCGCCGAAAGATAAACCGTCGGGCGATGCTGGGCGGTGAGGATGAGTACTTTGTCATCCGCGAGACCGAGCTTCTCCAGCAGTTTCACCAACTGCCGGGTCTTCGGCTGCTCGAGAGTCAGGCCCTCGAGGATCACGACCCGGTTCTCGGCCGCCCGCGCGTTGAACGCCGACCGGCGTGCCAGGCGTCCCAACTTCTTCGGCAACTCCTGGCGGTACGACCTCGGCACGGGCGGGAAAATCACGCCGCCCCCGCGCCAAATCGGCGAGCGGATGCTGCCGACTCGTGCTCTCCCAGTGCCTTTCTGTCGCCACGGCTTCCGCCCACCGCCGCTGACCCGCGTTCGGTTCTTGGCCGAAGCCGTACCCTGACGCTGGTTCGCCAAATAGGCATTAACGGCGGCGTGCATCGATGCCTCGTTGACTACACCGTCGAACGGCTCAGTCGGTAACGACCGCTCGTCACCCGGCTTGCCATCGGCCTTGTAGTATCGCGCCGTCATTGTTGCCGTCATCTTCGCTCTTGCCATCCCCTTGCCCAGCGATGCTGCGTCGTTGTCGTTTACTGTTTGCGGACGAAGACCCAACCATTGCGAGCGCCGGGAACGCCTCCCCGCACGAAGATCAGGTTCCGCTCGGCGTCAACCCTCACAACGCTCAGGTTCCGCACCGTCTTGCGCTCGGTTCCCATGTGTCCGCCCATTCGCCGGCCCTTGATCACGCGCGAAGGATCGGTGCCAGGACCGACTGAGCCCGGCACACGGATCGACGGATGCCCGTGGCTCTTGGGGAAGCCACGAAAGCCGTGTCTCTTCACCACACCCTGGAATCCACGCCCCTTCGTCTGACCGGTGATGCGGACGCGTTCACCCTCACTGAACATCGAGACCGTGAGCATCTCACCGACCCGCAGCGCCGCTTCCGGCTCGACCGTCTGTTGCGCGGCACCCTCTTCCGCGCTTTCGCCCGAAACCGTCTCGGGGAGGGAAGCCGCCGGCGTGTGAGGGTCGTCGGCCAGCTTCTCATCGCGACCCAACCGGAATTCGCGTGTTATCGCCGGCACATAATCCAGACCCGCTTTCGCCATGTGCCCGAGCTCGGGCTTGCGGCTTCGCCGCGCCTTTTTTCGCCCAAACCCCAGCTGCACGGCGCTGTAGCCGTCGCGTTCCTCTGTCTTGACCTGTACGATGGGACACGGACCCGCCTCTATCGCCGTTACGGGAATCACCTTCCCGTCATCGTCGAAGAGTTGAGTCATCCCGATCTTCTTGCCGATCAGCCCGAGCATCAGTCTATCAGTCGCAGGTTTGTCCGAGCCGGGATCCGTAGCGCTTTGCACGATCACCCGACGGCCGGACACGGTTCAGTCCACTCAGTCCACCTTGATCTCGACATCGACTCCAGCCGGCAGGTCGAGCTTGGTCAGCGCGTCTACCGTCTGAGGTCGCGAATCGAGGATGTCTATGACTCGCTTGTGCGTCTTCAGTTCGAACTGCTCACGCGATTTCTTGTCGACGTGCGGACTGCGCAAGACGGTCCAACGCTGTCGACGCGTCGGAAGCGGGATCGGACCACGCACGGTCGCCCCCGTCTTCTGCGCGGTTCTGACAATGTCGGCCGCGGTCTGGTCGATCACGGCGTGGTCGAACGCTTTGAGTCGGATTCGGATCTTCTCGGACATCGCTAGTCCCGTTCGCCGACGATCAGTCGCCGCGAAGCCGTTGGCCGTCTCGACGAGCGGTCACCGGTTTCTGACGACTTCCGCCTACTCCAGTATCTTTGTGACAACACCGGCTCCGACCGTCCGCCCGCCTTCGCGGATCGCGAACCGAAGCCCCTCTTCCATCGCTATCTGCATGATCAACGTGATCGTCATCGTCACGTTGTCCCCCGGCATCACCATCTCCACTCCCTCCGGCAACACCACCTCACCCGTCACGTCCGTCGTCCGGAAGTAGAACTGCGGCCGGTATCCACTGAAAAACGGCGTGTGCCGACCTCCCTCGTCCTTCGTCAGCACGTACACCTCGCCCTCAAACTTCGTGTGCGGCGTGATCGACCCCGGCTTCGACAACACCATACCCCGCTCGATCTCTTCCTTCTCCGTCCCCCTCAGCAACACCCCCGCATTGTCCCCCGCCACGCCCTCGTCCAGCGTCTTGCGGAACATCTCCACTCCCGTCACCACCGTCTTCTTGTGCGCCCCAAGACCGACCAGCTCGACCTCCTCGCCCACCTTCACCTTCCCCCGCTCGATCCGGCCCGTCGCCACCGTCCCTCGACCCGTAATCGAAAACACATCTTCCACCGGCATCAGGAACGGCTTCTCCACATCCCGCTCCGGCTCCGGGATATAGCTGTCCAGCGCCGCCAACAACTCGTCGATACTCTTCGTTTCCTCCGCCCCCGGCTCGCCGCTCTCCAGCGCCTTCAACGCACTCCCCTTGATCACCGGCAGATCATCGCCCGGAAACTCGTACTCGTTCAGCAGGTCCCGCACCTCCAACTCCACCAACTCCAACAACTCCGGATCATCCACCATGTCCACCTTGTTCAGGTAGACCACGATGTACGGCACGTTCACCTGCCTCGCCAACAACACATGCTCCCGCGTCTGCGGCATCGGACCGTCCGCCGCACTCACCACCAGCACCGCCCCGTCCATCTGCGCCGCACCCGTGATCATGTTCTTCACATAGTCCGCGTGCCCCGGACAGTCCACGTGCGCGTAGTGCCGGTTCTCCGTCTCGTACTCCAGGTGCGCCGTCGCGATCGTTATCCCTCGCTCCCGCTCCTCCGGCGCCTTGTCGATCTGGTCAAACGTCACGTACGTCGCCAGCCCCCGCTTCGCCTGAACCTCCGTGATCGCCGCCGTCAGCGTCGTCTTCCCATGGTCCACGTGACCGATCGTCCCCACGTTCACGTGCGGCTTCGTCCGCTGAAACTTTGCCTTCGCCATTCTCCCCTCGCTCGCTGTCGATCGTCGCTACGAGCCAACCGCTACCGCAGTGCGGCCCCTATTCAAAATCTCATCAGCCTTCTGCTTCGGCACATCGTTGTAATGCGAAAACTGCATCGTGTAGACCGCACGTCCCTGGCTCATCGAACGCAGGGACGTGGAATAGCCGAACATCTCGGCAAGCGGCACGCTCGCGCCTACGACGCGCGCTTCGCCGCGCTGGGTAATGCCACCGACCTTGCCGCGCCGGCTCGAGAGATCGCCCACCACATTGCCGAGGTACTCCTCAGGCGTCACGACCTCGACGTCCATCACCGGCTCCAACAGGACCGGATCCGCCCGACGCGCCGCCTCGCGTAGCGCGATTGAGCCCGCGATCTTGAACGCCATCTCGGACGAGTCGACTTCGTGGTAGGAGCCATCCGTCAACGCGACCTTCAAGTCCACCATCGGATAACCAGCCAGAACGCCCGCATCCATCGCCTCGCGAACACCCTGCTCGACCGACCCGATGAACTCCCTGGGGATGGCGCCGCCCACGATCCGGTCCTCGAACGCGAAACCGCTGCCAGCATCGGCCGGCTCGACGTCGATCACGACGTGACCGTACTGCCCGCGGCCACCGGTTTGACGGATGTACTTGCCTTCGACATCATGGGCCGCCGAGCGGATCGTCTCCCGATACGACACCTGCGGCCGCCCCACGTTGGCATCCACAGTGAACTCGCGACGGAGGCGGTCGACGATGATCTCCAGATGCAATTCGCCCATGCCCGAGATGATCGTCTGCCCGGTCTCGGGATCGGTATGCACTTTGAACGTCGGATCCTCTTCAGCCAGCTTGGCCAGCGCCCTGGCCAACCGATCCTCGTCCGCCTTCGTCTTCGGCTCGATCGCCACCGAAATCACCGGCTCCAAGAATTTCATCGCCTCGAGGATGATCGGCTGGCCCTCGTCGCAGAGTGTGTCACCGGTCTTCGTGTGCTTCAAGCCTATCGCCGCACAGATGTCACCGGAGAACACCTCGTCGCGTTCCTCGCGCCGGTTCGCGTGCATCTGCAGCAGCCGGCCAATCCGCTCGCGCTTGCCGGCTGTCGCGTTGTAGACGTAGGAGCCGGCCTTCAGCGATCCACTGTAGATCCGCAGATAGGTCAAGCGGCCGACATAGGGATCTGTGGCGATCTTGAAGGCCAACGCCGAGAACGCCGCGTCGTCATTCGTTTCACGCGTCACCGTCTGTTCATCGTGAAACGGGAGATGACCCTGAATCGATGGAACTTCGAGCGGCGAAGGCAGATAATCCACGACGGAATCGAGCAACTGCTGAACGCCCTTGTTACGGAACGCCGCCCCGCACAACACGGGGGTGATGTAATTGTTCACCGTGGCGTGCCTTATCGCCTGGACGACCTCCTCGATCGTGAGGCGCGATTCGTCCTCGAGGTATTTGACCAGCAACTCCTCGTGGCGCTCGACGGCCGCCTCGATGAGCTCGTGACGCAGGTCCGCAACCTTCTCGCGCAAACTCTCGGGGATGGGCTCCTCCGACCACTTGGCTCCCAGCGAAGCCTCATCGTATACGAGGGAGACCTGCCGCACCAAGTCGATCACGCCGGTGAACAGCTCACCTTCGCCGAGTGGATATTGAATCGGGTGTGCGTTCGCGCCCAACCGATCGCGCATCATTTCGACGACGTTGTCGAAATTGGCGCCGACCCGGTCCATCTTGTTGACGAACGCTATGCGCGGAACCCGATAGCGATCCGCCTGTCGCCAGACCGTCTCCGACTGGGGCTCGACCCCTCCAACCGCGCAGAACAGCGCAATGCTCCCGTCGAGCACGCGCAAGCTGCGCTCCACCTCGGCCGTGAAATCCACGTGCCCCGGCGTATCGATGATGTTGATCCGGTGCTCTTCACCGTGCCGCTTCCAGAAGCACGTGGTCGCTGCCGAGGTGATCGTGATGCCGCGTTCCTTCTCTTGCTCCATCCAGTCCATCACGGCATCACCATGATGGACCTCTCCCATCCGGTGGACCCTGCCCGTGTAGTACAGGATGCGCTCGGTCGTGGTGGTCTTACCGGCATCGATGTGCGCCATGATGCCGATGTTACGTAGCCTGTCTAAAGCGACCTTCCTGGGCATATCTCTACTTCACTTCTCTCAGATCTCTTACAGCTATCGCGAGCGTATCTCGCTCATCGCGAATCGGTCTACCACCGATAATGGGCGAAGGCTTTGTTGGCCTCGGCCATGCGGTGTGTATCCTGCTTCTTCCGCACCGCCGAGCCATCACCCTTTGCCGCTGCCATCAGTTCACCTGCCAACCGCTCGGCCATGGTCCGTTCGCTGCGTTCCAGTGCCGCACTGATCAACCAGCGGCGAGCGAGCGCCTCGCGGCGCCGCGGTCGCACCTCCACCGGCACCTGGTATGTCGCACCGCCCACACGTCGGCTCTTCACTTCGAGCACCGGCTTCGTGTTACTGAACGCCTGTCTGTACACGTTCATCGCCGGCTGACCCATCCGCTCCTCGACGATCTTCATCGCATCGTAGAAGATCCGCTCGGCGATCGACTTCTTGCCGTCGCGCATCAGGGCGTTCACGAACTTGGCGACCGACTCGCTCTCGTACGCCGGGTCGGGCGACACCTTTCTCGGTACGGCTCTCTGTCTTCTAGACATACGCTTCAGGCGTTCACTCTATGAACTCGACTCAAGGGTGGAACGATCCCGTGTCATCTGGGCCGCTTCGACCCGTACTTGCTTCGACTTCGTTTGCGGTCCGCTACTCCCGTGGCATCCAGCTTGCCGCGGACGATGTGGTAGCGAACCCCCGGCAGGTCTTTGACTCGTCCCCCGCGAATCAGAACGATCGAATGCTCCTGCAGGTTGTGCCCCTCGCCGGGTATATACGCCGTCACCTCGTATCCGTTCGTCAACCGCACGCGTGCCACCTTCCGCAGCGCCGAATTGGGCTTCTTCGGCGTCGTCGTATAGACACGCGTGCACACCCCGCGCTTCTGAGGGTTCTTCTCGAGCGCCGGAGCCTTGTCCTTGGCGGCTACATCTTTGCGGCCCATCCGGACCAACTGGTTGATCGTCGGCATACGTATATCTGGCGGTTACGGTTCGCGTGAACGCACCATCTGGCGAAAAAATTGTCGGAGACGAGAACCGCCCCCGACGCTCTAATCGAGTAAGCAGACCGGTTTCGTCGGCAGACCAACAAAACTAGGCCTACCACGCCCGTGCGTCAAGCCCGTTTCACCGCACCACCGCTACCTCATCGCGGTTGTTTTGGGGCGTCACTAAGCTATCCCTGCACCCGCGGATGTCAACGCCTCACCGCCATGCCCTCCAGCCACAGCGGCCAACCTCCACGGTC
>JASFLD010000120.1:0-9741 GCA_050118275.1 Gemmatimonadales bacterium | reverse complement strand
TCCGGGCGGTGAAGCGCGCTTCTGAGGTCATCGATATGCGGGACCATCACGGGGCGCACCCCCGATTCGGAGCCACCGACGTGTGCCCTTTCGTGCCGGTCTCCGGTGTGAGCATGGATGACTGTGTCGAGTTGGCGCGTTCGGTGGGGCGACGGATCGGAGATGAGCTGAGTATTCCCGTCTATTTGTACGAAAACGCGGCCCAGCGTCCCGAGCGACGCAATCTGGCGAAGGTGCGCACGGGCGAGTACGAGGGACTGGCCGATAAGCTAAAGGATCCTGAATGGGCGCCGGACTTCGGGCCCGCCCGGTTCAACCCCGTCGCCGGCGCCACCGCAGTGGGGGCGCGGGAATTTCTCATCGCCTACAACGTCAACCTCAATACCACGGATCGGCGCTATGCGAATGAAATCGCGTATGTCTTGAGGGAGCGCGGTCGCTGGAAGCGGGTGGGTAACACCGAGCCATTCTATTACAAGGGCGAGGTTGTGAAATTCCCCGAGGATGGCACCTACCCGTGTGGCCCGTGCGATTTCGTCGGCGGATCGTTCGACGAGCTGGCAGAGCACTATCGCGCCGTTCACGGCGGCGATCTGGAGACGCGGTATGAGGACTTGGGGATCGATCCAGAGGATCCTGAGGGGCCCGTATTCACTGATGGCCGTTTCACGCATGTGAAGGGGATTGGATGGGTGATCGAGGACTACAAGCGGGCGCAGATCAGTATGAACCTCACCAACTACAAGGTGAGCCCGCCCCATGCGGTTCTCGAAGCGGCGCGTGAGGAAGCCGCGAAGCGCGGCATCGTCGTCACGGGATCCGAGATCGTGGGTGTGGTACCCTTCCGGGCTATGCGTGACGCGGCCGAGTACTATCTGAAGCGGATGAGGAAGTCCACGGGCATCCCGGTTCCCGACCTGATGGAGACTGCGATTCAATCCATGGGTCTGCGGGATGTAGCACCTTTTTCGCCAGGCGAGAAGGTGCTTGGCATGCCCCGAGTCGACGGTCCGCTGGTTCTCCTCCAGACGTTCGACTTCGTGGACGAGGTGTCGCGTGACACGCCGGCGCCCGGCGGGGGATCGGTAGCGGCTCTCGCCGGTGCCCTGGCCGGTGCGTTGGCGGGGATGGTGGCCAATCTGTCAGTGGGAAAAGCGGAGTTCGATGCCCGATACGAGCAGCTGTGTTCGATAGCCGAACGCGCCCAAAGGGTCAAGGATGACCTCATCCGGGCGGTGGACGAGGATACCCAGGCGTTCGACAAGGTGATCGAGGCGATGCGGATGCCGAAGGACACCGAGTCGGAACGGGAGGAACGAGCTGCAGCTCTGGAAGAAGGTTACAAGGTCGCGACACGCGTTCCATTGCATACGGTGAAGCTATGCCGCGATGCCGCGGAACTCTGTCGAGACATGGCTGGATTGGCGGATCCCGAGATGGTCAGCGACGTGGGGACGGGAGCTCACATGGCCCTGGCGGGTGCCCGAGCCGCCGCCTACAACGTGCGAATCAACCTTCGCCATATTGCCGACAAAGAGTTCGTGAGGCAGATGCGAGACGAGGTCACCGACCTGCTGAGCGGGGTGGCCGAACTGTCCGAAGTGGCTGTGAACGAGGTGGAGCGCGTTCTCGACGGTCAGTGACAGGTGAGTCAGGGTACGAGGCGGGCGGCGATCTCTTGGATCCAGAGCCGCCATTCATCTACGGCGGCTTCTTCATCGGCCAGATAGCCAACGGCAAGCGAACTGGGGAGTTCCAGGATGGCGGTCGTCCCGTCCGCGCTTGCGAGTGTGACGTACAGGCAACTCTCAGCGTCGAGCTGGTCGGGGGGGACCACCTCGATCACGGATAGTCGCTGCGGCAGCTCCAGGTCAATGAGAGCATCCGCGAGTTCGTCTTGGATGTCCGAGGCCAGCTCTTGAGGTCTCATTTGTAGATTCTGGCGTCCGTCGGCACTCTTGTCTAGCTTAATGTGTCGAGTGCCTCGCGAATAATCCAGCGAAGAGAAAAACTGTAGTGCCCGGTCGGACTCGAGCGAGTATCGGTCACTGCCCAGGTGGAGGCTCTGATGCCCAGTCAACCTAGCCTCGAACTCATCGCGCTCTTGGCTGCGCTGATCGGGGACGCTCTCGTTCTGTTGTTCGTCGACGATCCCTGGACGCGTCTCCTGCTCGGCTTGCTTCTCCTCGCGGTAGTCGTCTGGTCTTCGGCTCGCATTGGGGTTCTCGATATCATCACTCGTTCTCCTGTCGAGCCAGTCTACAAGCGGCGTTTCGTACGCTTGCGTGGTCAAGTACAGCAGCTGCTCGATGAGATCCGACGTTTGAACTGGATGGCCGTGGACGTCGAACGGGGCTTCCGCAATCGCGAATCGGCGACCCAAGAGATGGATGTCATCGAGGCGCGGCTGAAGGAGTTGATAGCGCAGATTCGTAGCACGGCCGGTCAATTGTCATCGGAAGTGGACACGGAGCTCGAGCACGAGGAGCGGGATAGGGCGACAACCTGACAGTCGCCGGGCTCCCGGCACGCTCCACCGGGCGCGCGGCGCTGGAGAATGACGCTCAACCCGCTTGAAAGCGATGATGAGCCATAGCCTATCCGATATTTTCGCGGCCGACGCGCGCAAGTACATCACTAGCCTCCGCTCCGGGCTGGAGGCGGAAGGCGGACCGTACCCCGACGTCATTCGGCGTGCCGCTCGGCGCCTGCATCACAGCGCCGCCTTGGCCAGTTACGAGCCGGTGATGCACGCTTCCGCGGCTCTCCAGAAGATGTCGGTGCAGTTGATCGCTGGAAAACGTCGCTGGTCGCGCGAGATGGGTGAAGCGATGGAAATGGTCTTGAGCGCCCTCGAGGCTGTGCTGGCCGATATGCCCCGTAGAAATCCGGAGCATGAGGCACGACTGCACAGTGCGGCCGAGAGACTGGTCAATCCCTCGGCGAGCAGGGTGTCACCTCCCGTCGCGGAGGAAGCGCCGGCAGGTGAGGCGGAGGCCGTCTTGGCCGCGATCATCAGCGATCTGGGCGAGGCCGTCGAGCGATTGGAAAACGACCCCCGCGACAGGGAACCGCTCAAGGCGATGCTACGAAAGATACGCCGCCTTCGTGAGCTCGGCCGGATCGAGTCGCTATCACCACAAGACAAAGCGCTGGGCGCCGTCGAAGAACTCATCCTGCAGATCGCCGACCTCAACGCTACGGTTGGGCCGGGCTACCTGAACGTCTTCTCGCGGGCGCGCGAGCTGCTCGAGGAGATGCGAGCGCAAGGCGAGAGCGCGCCGTCACTGACGATTGTCGGCGGGCACGCCGTCGAAGTCGATCGGTTGAAAGAGCAGGTGATTGAAAGAGCGCGCCGTGCCCGCCAGGTGGTATGGGTGAGCGAGATCTTCTACCCACGCGGACCACACATCGTCTCTTGCCCGTTGGCAACTGCGCAAGGAGGCTTGGAACGCTACTTCCTCAACGAGGCCACACAGCGGCTCGAGAAGAGTGAAACTCTGCGTAGAACCATGCTCGAATCGAATGCCGAGCAGATGCGTCTGGCTGGCGAGTCTCTGTCACATACGTTGCGGCACCTGCGGGAGCGCGCCGCCGCCTTCGATCACGGCGATATGGGACGAGTGACCCGGCGGGCAGCCGCCGCTTTGCGCGCTCAACTGGTCCGCCCGCCGGCGCGTCTGCAAAAGATGGCCGAGAATTTCGGCGATGTGTTCGCCGCCTTGCGGGCGTACCTCGCTTCCGATGACCGGGCGGAGCGAGGGCGAGCGATCCAGGCAGCCGATGAGGCGTTGCACATCGCTATTCTCGGCGGTGAGCCGGACGCGGTGGTGCAAGAGGATGAATTCGATCCCGACGAGGCACTGCGACAGGCTTTGTCCCTGCGGACGCGCGTGGACGAACGATTGCGCCGACTGAGCGGCCCGGACGCCGATGCTCTGAGGCAGGACTTGGAGGAGCTGTTCGGTCTCGTCTCCCGCTACCTCACCGCTCCGGGGAGAAGCGGCTAGGGCAGGTCGAAGTGCCCTAGCGGACCAACCGATTCACTAGCGAACATCCAGGACGCCGTCTGCGCCAGGAGGAAGCAGGCGCTCGGAAGCTGGGCGCGGTTCACCCGCTGTCTTCCCCCGGCGGGATCTTCGTTTTGGGGTCACCGTCGTCATCGCTGTGCGATTCCGCTTCGGCTTCCGCTTCCGCTTTGGCTACCAGGTCGTCCAGCGTTCTATTCGCCTCATCGTAGAATTCGCGAGGCGGTTCGGGTTCGGGAGGTGGCGCGGTGGGCGACGGTGTCTCGCTGTTCGTCCTCGCCTTGGGAATCACGACTTTTGGTTGAGCGGGACGCTTGCCGGGACGCGGCTCCGCCAGTGGCGTCGGCACGCCGGCGGTCTTGCGGATTTCCTCGACGATATCGCGGAGCTTCGCGGCGAGTCGATCGAGCTCGGCCTGGGTGTGACGCGGGGAGAGTTTGCCCTCCCTCCCTTCCACGGCCACTCTGTTCATCTGGCGAATGAAGTCCAACAGATCCTCCGTCGTCGACCGAAGCCTACCGTACTTGCGCCGGTCGAGGCCGTGCTGTTGCGAGTGGAGCTGTTCGAAGAGAGGATTCTCTACCACGGTCTCTTGGCGGGATCGAGAAAAGTAGACTGTGACCCCCAAGATGGCCACGGCCAAGATCACTCGCACAAAGATCTTGTCATCCGGTAACGAGGCTACGAATAGGGCCATCACGATGGCCCCGATACCCACAACCGCCCAGTTTATCCCTGAATCCTGCTGTTTGAGCTCGGCCATCGAGTTACGCCTCCGGCTCTTATTGGTGGCGGGTTCATGCCTGGGGGCGGGGGCAAGCCTCTATACAATGCAACGTTAGGGGGTCAATGCGCCAGTGCGGGCGTTGGCGTTGCGCGGAGGCCTCGCATCCGCACATTGTCACTGCTGCGTGGTTCAGAGAGTTCTGGCGTGAACCGGAGAATACGATGGTGAGAACATGGCCCGGGGAGAATCGGGTGCTTCGGGTGGCGCTGTGCCAACGGAATCTCGTGGTTGGCGACATCGAGGGCAACGTCGACAAGATCCGCGACAGCCTGGCGTCCGCCAAGGATGTCGGCGCGGATCTCGCCCTGTTCCCCGAGTTGACCATCACGGGCTATCCACCGGAGGATCTGCTGCTCAAGCCATCGTTCGCCGAATTGGCGGGTGCGGCGCTGGTCGATCTAGCCTCCGACGTGCAGGACGTGGTGGCGGTGGTGGGACTACCCGAACTTTGCGATGACATGTTCAATACGGCGGCGGTTCTGGCCGGAGGGGAGGTCGTCGCGAAATATCGCAAGCACTATCTGCCGAACTATGGTCCGTTCGATGAGCAGCGCTATTTCGCGCGCGGAACCGACGCGCTGGTACTCGACATGGACGGCATCAGCATCGGCGTCACGATCTGTGAAGACCTCTGGTATCCCGGTGGCCCGGCACAACGCGCGGCGATCGACGGGCGGGCCGACGTGCTGATCAACATGTCGGCATCGCCATACAGTCGTGGGAAGGGCCTGGAGCGCGAGCGGATGCTGGCGACACGTTGCGAGGACTACCGCTGCTACCTGGCATTCTGCAACACCGTTGGCGGTCAGGATGAGCTCGTCTTCGACGGCCATAGCCTGGTCATCGACCCGCGAGGCGACATACTTGCCCGCGGGCGCCAGTTCGAGGAGGACTGTCTGGTCGTCGACCTGGATCTGCGCGGAGTTTCGCGGCGACGGTTGCACGATCCCCGTTGGCGCCAGGCGATGCCGGGGTCGCCGGATGGCATGGTTATGCAGCCCGTCAGGCGGCCGCGGCGCGAAAAAGTGGAAATAGAACCGCCGCAGATCATCGAGCCGCTCGGTCCGGAGGCGGAGGTCTACACGGCTCTTTTGCTTGGAACTGCTGACTATTTCCGCAAGAACGGATTTCGTCACGCCGTGTTGGGAGTGTCCGGTGGTGTCGACTCGGCGCTGGCCTTGAGCGTCGCCGTGGATGCGCTCGGTCCCGAAGCGGTGACGGCCGTATCGATGCCGTCTCGGTACACGGCCGCGCATAATCGTGAAGATGCGGTCGCGGTGGCGCAGCGGTTGGGTGTGGACTTCCACGAGATACCCATCGACGACGTGTTCCGCTGCTACGTGAAGGCGTTGCAGAATCCCTTCACAGGTACAAAGCCGAACGTCGCCGAAGAGAACATCCAGGCCCGTATCCGGGGCAACTTGCTGATGGCCCTCTCGAACAAGTTCGATTGGCTGGTCTTGACCACAGGAAACAAGAGCGAGATGAGCGTCGGTTATGCCACGCTGTACGGCGACATGGCCGGCGGGTTCGCTATTCTCAAAGACGTGCCGAAAACGTGGGTCTACAGACTGGCACGTTGGCGGAACGCAGCGGACGAGGTGATTCCCCCAAGGGTGATCGACAAGCCGCCCTCGGCCGAGTTGCGTGACAACCAGCGCGACAGCGACACGCTGCCGCCCTACGATATTCTCGATCCCATCATCGCGGCATACGTCGAAGAGGACCGCAGCGCCGAGGAGATCGAGAAAGCGGGGTTCGATCGTGCGGTAGTCGACCGCGTGCTCGAGATGATCGACAGAGCCGAGTACAAGCGACGGCAGGCACCACCGGGAATCCGCACGTCAGTGCGGGCCTTCGGCAAGGACCGGCGGTTACCGATCACCAATCGCTATCGGCGGATCCCGAACGCCGACTGATTGCGGCGCGAGTACGGGGTTCGTCGGCTACTCGCGTGGCGGACGGTGATGCGCCCCGGTCAGGCTGAGTCCCTTCAGCTCCCCAGTGCGCCGACTCGAGAAATTCGGATTTGCGGGCATCGATCGGCCCATGACGGTCTAGGAGACAGATACGATGACCGATTTGAAATCGTATTGGAAACGAGTGATCGAGTTTCCAGGAATCGTCCGACGGCCGGAGGATGCGAAGCTCGATGCGCTCGAGGAGGCAGGCGCCCGCGTCTTGGTACAGCAGGACAGCCAATTCCAGCGAGTTCTGTTCATCGAGACGCCGAAGCGGGAGCTCATGCTTCTTCTGGACGGTGAGATCCAATTCTACAGCGGTGACGAGCATCGCTTTCACGAGGCACTGTCCATCGTGCCTGCGCTGTATCACGCGGAACCGCTACGGTCCGTCGCAGTGATGGGCGGTGGAGATGGGCTGGTCGCTCGAGAGCTCCTGCGACACTTCGGCGATGAATTGGAAATCATCCGCATCATCGACATTGACCCGGCGGTCACCGAGCTCGCGCGGACACATCCACGGCTCGTAGAACTGAACTGCGGCAGTCTGCTGGATGACCGTGTCGAAGTCATCAACGCCGATGCTCTGACCTATCAATCCGAGCGATCGTTCGATCTCGTTCTGTGTGATCTCCCGGATCCCACGAGCCCGATCCTCGGGCATCTTTACAACCGGGAGTTCTACCAGCATTTGCGCTCGCAGCTGAATGGCGAAGGCCTGCTCGGGGTCCAGATCGTCTACGTGCCGCCGCTTTTCGATGGGGTGCTCAATACGCTGCGTGCCGTCTTCCCTCGGGTGACAGAATACGCCGTCTGGATGTACAGCTTCGTGCGGGCGGGTTTCGCGCTGTGTGGTGCCGGACCGCTGCAGCGCTGTCGGGATGTGCCCCTCGGTACCCGCCATCTGAGCGCGCAGAGTCTCGACTTGATGTTCTACTTCGCGCCCGATGAGCCGAGGGTCTCGATCGACGGCGTGAGCGACGACAAGAATCAGCTGGTCGATGAGTGGTACGGGACTTATCTGCGTGACTACTTCGAGGAGCGCATACTGTACTACTGACGGTCATCCGTGGCGCTTGGCTGGGAGTTGGCCGGTGCTCCCGGCTTCTCGCCCGGAGGCTCGTCGTCCCCGTGCGACGGACCCGCTCGGCGGCTCCTCAGCCTCTACAATTCATCGTTCTCCAGGAAACCGCGATATACGGTATCGGTCTCGACGCGATCGGCACCCAGCCGCTCCACGACGTAGTCGCGTGCTCGAGCAGCGCGCTCGGCTAGCGCGCAGCTGACGATATCGATCGACGCGTATCCGTGTTCCGGGTAGGTGTGGATCGCGAAATGTGACTCGCGGATAGGCAAGAAGACCGTAAGTCCCTGGCCCGGATAACGGTAGACCGCCGGTTCTGCCAGTGGGTGGAGTGTGGCCTCTGCTGCGGCGCCACTCAGTATGCTCCCAATCTGATCTGGGTCGTTGAGGGTGTCGTATTCCACGCCATACACGTCGACCATGACGTGGGTGAGTATGGCGCGGCCTGCAGCCGCTTCGTGTGTCGCCACCTGATCCATTTTTCACCCCCCTCGATGCGTTGAGAGTGACGATTCACTGAAGCTGGAAGTCTTCGGATAAAAGCGCCATTAAGTAATGCCCCTTGCGGCGCTCGCGCAATACCGACGCACGCCAACACCTGCGCCTAACCGACACCTGCCGCGTCGCAGTCCTCCGGGTATCGCGGAACCAGCATCACGGCGAGAGCCGGGGCCATTCGTGTCAATCCGGTGGCCCGGCTACATTATCGGTCGTCAGGGAGGTTTCCTCTGAAATCTTACCGCTCGGACGGAGTGCATGACAACTCGATCTCCGACCACCGTGCTCGTTGCACCGACGGCATTCAAAGGGACCCTCGGACCGGCGGAAGTCGCGGAGGCAATGGCGTCCGGAGTTGCGCGGGTCTGGCCCGAGGCCGAGATCATCCGTCGACCTGTGTCGGACGGAGGTAACGGTCTTCTGGAATCATATCTGGCCTATGATGCGGGTAGGTTGCAGCAGGTCGAGGTCACGGGCCCGCTCGGAGAGAGAGTCCAGGCCCGTTTTGTGAGGTCGGAGTCGGTTGCCGTGATCGAATCGGCGGAGGGCTGTGGGTTGCACCTGGTTCCGCCGGCAGAGCGGGATCCGTTGAGAGCCTCGACGCGTGGTGTAGGCGAGCTGTTGCTTGCGGCTCGGGACCAGGGTGCATCGAGAGTACTTCTAGGGCTCGGCGGGAGCGCGACTGTGGACGGAGGTTCGGGAATGGCGAAGGCGTTGGGTTGGCGGCTGAGCACCGTGGCCGGTGCTCCGTTGCAAGAAGGGGGTGGGCCGCTGGAGCAGCTTCGAAGGATCGATGAACCTGCCAATCGATACCGCCTGCGCGTGACGGTCTTGTGCGACGTGCAGAACCCGCTGATCGGGCCCAACGGCGCGGCCACAGTCTTCGGACCGCAGAAGGGTGCGGTCCCGGAGCAGGTGCGGCGTCTCGAAGCGGCCCTGACGCGGTTGGCTGAGGTCGTGCGAACCGATCTGGGCATCGACTTGGTGGACCTTCCAGGTGCCGGTGCCGCCGGGGGGCTTGGGGCGGGGGCTCGAGCCTTCCTGAGCGCGGATCTGGTGGCGGGAGCGGAGTGGATATTGGAGCAGTGGGATCTGCGTCATGTCTTGGCCGGCGCCGACCTTCTCGTGACGGGCGAAGGTCGCTTCGACACTCAGAGCAGCATGGGCAAGATCACGGGGCGGTTGCTGGACCTCGCCGTTTCCATGGGCGTGAGCGCGCTGCTGGTCTGTGGGCGCGTCGACGGACCCGTGGCCTCGGTCGCCAGGGCTGCCGACGGCGGGGGGCGGGTCGTGAGCTACGCGGATCTTGTCCGTTTGACGGAAGACGCTTGCAGGGAACTTGCCGTAGGGGATAGACTTTGAGCGCGTACGGTCTAAGATCTA
>JASFLD010000119.1:0-9748 GCA_050118275.1 Gemmatimonadales bacterium | reverse complement strand
GAAGTCGGCATGGTTGGGGTAGACCTCCACCTGAATCGGCGTCGCTGGACGATAGCCATATAGCGCGGCCAGGCGGTCATAGGCCTCTTCGGCGAGGTCACCCAGGTAGAGCGAAAGCAGCGCCGACTCACGTCGATCGATGGACAAGACGAACCGATCGGTTCGCGCGCGATCGAAACCGGCAAGGTCATCCATCAGGTCGAGTGTGTTCTTTGTCCAGACGTCGTAGGGATCGCCCGCGAAGGCGATCTCCAGATTCCGCCTCCCTTCCTCGATCTCGCCCTCGCGCAGCTGATTGACTCCGAGCAGCGCGTAGCCGCGCCACGATTTGGAATCCAACTCGACCGCCCGGCGGCCGAAGTCAGCCGCCGCGGCGTACAGGCGGTTGCGCGCGCTCGCCTCCGCCAGCTTCGTGTACAGCCCGGCATAACGGGGGTTCAGGCTGAGAACACGCCGCTCGACATCCTGAAACCCCGCCAGATCTCCCTGCAAATACCTTGCAGCGGCCAGCACAGCCAGCGCCTCGAGCGACGCCGGATTCACCGCTAGCGCCGCCTCCGCTTCTTCCTCAGCGCGCCCGTATTCCTCGAGGTCGATATAGAGGCCGGCCACGAACGCCCGGGCTTCGACCAGATTGGGATTGACCTCGAGGCTGCGCCGCGCCAGCTGCATGGCCTCCGGCGACCCATCGAAGCGCGCCCGCCGCGCCATGCCCAATAGTGCACGCGGGCTGTTCGGATTCACCGCCAATACGTCGCCGAACGCGGCCGCTGCCTCCCCGCTCTGGTACTTCTCCAAGAACAGCTCTGCCACCCGAAGGCGGGGTTCGGGATTGCCGGGGTCAGCCTCGATCGCTTCATCGTAGGCGCGCAAGGCGTCCTTGTAGAACTCCGGGTTCTCGGCGCCGAGGTAGCGTACCGCCGTAGCGACGGCGGTCAGGTCTTCCGACGACAGGCCACGACCGCGGTTGTATACATCGATGAAGCGATCGAACTCGGAGAACGCGTCCCCTGTTGCCCCCCGGTCGTAGAAGAGCACGGCCCGATTGAGTCGCGCGGTCAAGGCATCTGTGGCCCCATCGGCGATGGCCCTGACGAAGGCGTCTGCGGCCTCATCCAGTTTGCCCTGGCGCTGCAGCGCCTCGCCCAGTGCGTTGAACAGCTCCGGCGAAGCGGGATTCGCTTCGTTGTACTCGAGGCCGACCTTCTCCGCGTCGCCATACCGGCCGACTTCGAGCAGCGCCTGCACCAATCCCCGGGCGGCCCGCGCGGTCGACGAGTTGTTGCGAAACTGCTTACCGAACAGCGAGATGGCGTCGTCGTAGCGCCCGGTCCGCAGCGCGTCCCGTGCGCTACCAAGCTCGTCTTGAGCGAGCCCAGAGCGGAGCGGCCCGGCCAAGCTCACTCCCAACGCCAGCGCCGCGGCCACCGTCCGGCGTACGATGCCCCTCACTTCACGGCCTCCTCGAGGGCGCGAATCTCACGCGTCTTCAGCGCCAGATCGACAAGCAAGCGCTCGAGCTCCCGCTCGTAGGTTTCTGTGTCCAACTTCTCTTTCCGCTGCCGCAGTGCTGCGATGTCCTCCTCCAGGCTGCGTTTTTCCTCGTAGAGCGCGGCCAGCCGCGGATCGGTTGGCGCCTGCCCGGTCAGCGTGGCCCCGCCCGTCAAGAAGAGCGTCCTGGCCAGTCGGCCTTCGCCACCGCTCAGTGGTTCCGGCTCGGCGCTCCCCTCGCCATCGGCATCATCGTCCAGAAGCGCGTGTTCCGTAAGCAACAGACCGTCGGATTCGTAAAGGCGCGCCACCTCGCGGCGCGCGAAGTTGAATGCCTCGAGGACCGAGACCCGCTCGTCCTTGTCGGCGTCGGCGCCGTCACCCGCATAAGCTTCGACGAAGAAACGGGCGAATATCGTCTCGTTCTTCTCGTGCCCGCTGCGCGTGGCGGTGATCACCGCGCGATTCGGCCCCGAGAGCGCCGCTATGAAGTCGCCGCTGGAACTCGCTGCGTTGACGAACACCACTTTCTGCGTGGGCAGCGAATCCAGTAACCTGGCAAAATCGGCGGCGCTCATGTCGGGACCCGGCAGGTTGAAGAGTGCTTCGCCGTCACGCGTCGTGCCGTGACCGATGAGCAGGATGAAGATCTGATCGCTCGGCCCGGCTCGCTGCGCCATGTCGCGGAACGCGGCCTCGACGTTCTCGCGTGTCGACCGGGCGGATATCCGATCGGGATCACGATCGGTCTTCTCGGCCAGGTAGATGATACGCTCAGCCGGCAAGCCCCAGCGCGCCTCCGCAGCGCCTAGCATCTTCGTAGCCCAGTCATGGAAAGTCTCGGCATAACGCGGTTCACCGCTCAGACCGCTGACGACCAGCAGGAAGGACTGCTGAGCCGCCGCCGGCGCCGGCGTCAGTAGTGCGACCAATCCGAGAGCTCCTATCATCTTCATGCCAGACCTCGTCTCCTGCGCAACGTCCACTCGCCGGCCATGAAACCCAACAGCAGGAGGAAGATCACCGGCATGTCCCACAAATCACGTTCCTCGATGACGGTCGTTCCGCTCTCGGTGAAGCTCACATCCTCTGGCAGCGTCGTCACGGTCTCGGGGGTGTAGAAACGACCGCCGGTCTGGTCGGCGATTCGCCGCAGCAGCGGGGCTCGCATCTCGGCGTCGAAATATTCCGTCGGTAGGTTCTCAGCTGCCACGTAAGTCACGTGTTCCCCGATGAACTCGCCGTTCTTGCGCGCGGTGACGGTTACCGTATGTAGACCGCTTTCCTCGGGAACGAAGCTCGCTCGATACTCGCCGTCCGCATCTATCGCCCAATCCATCGGGATCTCGCGCTCGGCGCCCGAAGGAGTCGTGATTCGTGCCACGACCTCGGCGTTGTTCACGCGCAGGTAGGTCTCGTCCTGGACTTCGGCGTTGATCTGCACCGCTTCCTGCGGGCTGACTCGGTCCTGGGCAGCGGCGGCCGCGACCGGTTCCGGCACGTAGCTGACGAGCCAGCGTAACAACTGTCGCCAGAACGTCTCGTGCGTCATGTCGTCAAGCGGCATGTCAGCGTGCATCTGCCAGATCCAGGAATCATGGATCGGCAACGCCAGAGCCTTTCCGCGCCCGTAGCGCTGATACGCCAGAACCACCAGCGGCTCCTCGATTCCGGCGGCCCGGCCGATCAGCAGAGTGCTGGCACCGGGCTTCACATCAAAGACCGGGTTTACGGTCGTGACGGCGGGTAGCTCACGCCAGCGTCTGGCCGACGCCTCCATGTCGTCGGCGATCTGTGTCGCCGGATGGCTGGACCCGAAACGCGTCGGCTCCACCGAGAGCTCCGCGAAGAAGCCGCCGTTCCCCTCCCCATCGACCTGCGGTATCTCCACGGGCAGAACGTCGGCCAATGGCGTCCCGCCATAGCCACCACTGCCGAAAGAGCGGCGTCCACCCAACACGAGCAGGCCGCCACCGCGCTGGCTGACGAACTCCTCGATCATCTTCAGCTGGTCGTGGGTGAAGAAGCTGGCCTCGACCGTCCCCAATACCAGCCCCCGGTAGCTGAACAGCTCTTCGCGCCTCCGGGGGAACCCCGCCGCCAGCTCATCCGCGTCGTCTACGCCCAACCGGAGGAACTTGTTCTCAGCCGTACGCTGCAGAACCACTACGTGCAGGTTCTCGTCCTCGTCCACGGCGCGGCGGATGAACTTGACCTCTGGCCTAATCTCTCCCTCGAAGTAGAGGATCTTCTCGCGCCGGTCCTCCACTACGATCAGCGCCTCATGCTCGTTGTTCTCGACGACCTGCTCGCCGGGTCGCGGAGCGATGCGAAAGCGGAACCGGCGCGGACCGGGATCGGTCGCGGTGAACTGGATACGAACCGCCGCCGTGCCACCATCTTCGGGCAGCCGTACTTCTCGCGTCGCGACGATGCGACCTTCATCCTCGACCTGCACCGCAACCGTCTGGCCCGCGTAGCCCGACTGCTCGACGGCGAGATCCACGGCTAACGACGAACCCTGCAACACGCTGCGCGGCGTCTCGACGCGGCTTAGCTGAATGTCGCGGTCGAAACGTTCCTCACCGACCCCGATGGCGTAGACAGGGATCCCACCGGCCCGCAGCGACAGTAGGCTCTCCGTCAGTGGCGCTCCCGAGTTGTCGGCGCCATCCGATACCAGTATCAGCCCGCTGAGCGGTACCGCCGACAACTCCCGTCTGGCCGCGTCCAGCGCTTGCGCCAGTTCCGTACGGCCGCCTGAGCTTGACAACTCGGGCAGGGAATCGAGCCGCTCAGTCCTCCGCGAGAACCGGAAGAACCGAAGCATGAAGCGCTCGCCCAACGCCTCGCGCAGAGCGCTGTCAGGCGCTCCGAAGGCGTCCTGCACGAAGGCGCTGCGCGGCGCACCGTCTCGGTCGGCGATGGCCATGCTGCGCGAGTCGTCAATCAAAATTCCCAAGAAATTCCGCTGCGGGACCACCGTCGGAATCAGCAGCATGGGTCGCAACAAAGCGAAGGCGAGCAGACCGAGAGCCGCGATCCTCAGCGTCGCCAGCAAGATGGCATCGCGTCGCTGCTTGGTTCGAGCGCGAGCATAGGCAACCGCAACAACGGCCAAGACCAGAACGCCTATGCCGACCAGCGCCACGGTCGATGCCGGCGCATCGAACGCCAGGCGGCCCCGCTCGAAGACGACGGGCCGGTACTTGAACAGGAACTCGAACACCGACTCGAACATTGCAGCCATTCAGTGGCTCATCGCATAGACGATCGAATTGATTCCGAGCTGATAAGCGAAATTCGAGTACTTCAACGGGTAGTACGGGTTCTCTGCCCACTCCCAAGCATCGCCCAGATCGGTGTTCCAGTTGATGGCCACCATCAGGCGACCCTTCTCGTCGAAGATCCCCCGCAGCGCCGGCTGATAGCCATCCTGTTCCCACGTCGGACCACCCATCTGGCCCTGGCGAACGTTGGGGACCTGGACCAGTTCTTCGATCTCATAAAACACGCTCAGCAACGGGTGGTCGAGCGGCAGATCCACTATGGCGTAGCCCGGCAGGACCCTCCTCATCTCCGCCTCGAAATTCCGCCACTCGAACGTGCCCCAGAAGTCATCGATCAGCAGGAAGCCGCCGGCCAACAGGTAGTCGCGCAACCCCGCGACCTCGGCCTCCGTCAGCGACATGTAACCTACCTCCAGTGCGTACAAGTACGGGTAGCGACGCAACTCCGGGTCGTCGAGGCGGACCGGGTTCTCCATCTCGTAAGCATCGATGCTGGTCAGCCGCCTGACGCCGATCAGAAACTGCCGATCGGCCTTCGGGTAGTCGATGCTCCAGCTGTCCGAGTACCAGCGGCGGGTTCCACTATAGACCGCACGCGTGAAGTAGAACTCGTGGCCGGGAACCACTTCGGGTGCGAGTGGCTCCTCCTGCCGCTGCTCCCCCTGCTGTACGCCCTGGCTTCCAGCCCGACTGGTGATCATTACACTCGATGCCAACGCGATCCCAAGACCCGACAGGAGCGCGCCCAGCGATGCAACGCTACGTACGACTATGGAAGACACCTGGAATTCCCTGGTTCTTTGTCCGTCCCGTCCCGTCGCCACTTACAGCGAATGGACCCACCGCAGGTCGCACATCTCTGCGCAGACCCGGCGACCCCATCCAAGAGTTTCCCACAGCAGCGAACGGTTCAGGGTCCCGAAATGCCGGCGAATCTCTCACCCCCTCGCAGCCCCCTAATACCTTAGACGTCGCCACGCACTCTGACGGTTCCCTGCCCCCAATCCGGGGTCGACGTAGGAAACATCTTCTACCCAGAATCGTTATCGTTATAGTTAATCCACTTTCGGTCGGCGATGCCACCCCTTTCGAGATCTCGTCGGCGGCAGAAAACCCCAACAGAACGGAGCGATGACCTGAGGAAAGTAGCCTATATCACGAAACAGGGTACGCCCTTCGTTCTCCTTGCGCTCCTCGCCGCTTGCAACGATGGGATGGGACCCGCTGATGCTGCGGGCACGGCACAGGTCGCTTTCGAGCCCGCCAGCCTCGCGCTGGGCGAAGAAAGAGATGGCGTTGTCACGATCAGGAACGGCGCTAGCCGTCAGGTGGGGCCTATTCGGCTCCAGGCTGGCGCGGTAACGACTTTCTCGGGCTCCCCCGTATCATACGTCTCGTTGCAGGTCTCCCCCGACGAGATCGCCAAACTGGACCCCGATTCCGCACGAAATGTGGCGCTCTCGCTGATCTTCACGTCGGAGCCACAGCCCGGCACCTTTCGCGTCGCACTGAGCGCCCTCTTGGAGGAACAACGGGTCGGCAGCCTCGAAATCTCGTTCACTGTTGCCGAGCTCCCTCCGGCGGGGTCCGGAGCGCGTGTGGCGATCACTGCGGGCCCGGATGCACCCCGACAGGGCGATGTGGTGTCATACGAGGCGGAAGTCCGCGATTCCGCCGGGAAGGTTCAGACCGGCGCCGCCGTTGGCTGGACGATATCGCCGGCTTCAGCGGGACTGACGACCGCAGACGGGCATTTCGTGGGCTACGACCCCGGTGAGGCAAAGATCATCGCGGCTGTCCAGGGCGCGGCCGACACGCTGCCGATCACGATCGCGAGTCGAGGACTGAGCGGCAGCTTCAGCGTGGTGGGCCGAGGCCCGGTCAGCGCCCGATACACCTCGGACGTTTGGGTGTCCGGCGACCATGCCTACACGGGCACATGGAGCTGTCGGAGCGGGGTCTGCGGGGATCGCCTCTACGTCTGGGATGCGAGCGATCCCGGCTCGCCAGTCCGCGTAGACAGCATTTTGATCGACGCCCGTACGGTCAACGATGTGAAGATCCGAGCCGACGGCACCCTGGGTGTGATCACCCACGAGCAGTCGAGCGACGGCTTGAACGGCATCACGCTGCTGGACCTGACCGAACCCGCCAACCCGGAGGTCATCACGCGCTTCACAGCCGGTCTGACCACCGGCGTCCACAACGTCTGGATCGAGGGCGACTATGTCTACGTCGCGGCCGATGGACCGGGAGGCGGGCTGAGGGTCGTGGACGTCTCAGACCCGACGCGTCCCTCGACCGTCGCCAGCTACTACGCCGGCTCGAGCATCCTGCATGACGTCTACGTGCGCGACGGGTTGGCCTTCCTGTCGCACTGGAACGCAGGTCTGGTGATCCTCGATGTCGGGAACGGAGTGGTGGGCGGTTCGCCGATGAGCCCGGTGGAGGTCGGTCGCATCATCACCGCCGGTGGACAGGTGCACAACGCCTGGTACTGGCCGGCCGCGCGCTACGTCTTCGTCGGCGAGGAGGATTTCGACACACCGGGCATGATGCACGTCGTCGATGTCAGCGATCTGAGTCACCCGAAGGAAGTGGCCACCTTTCGAGTGCCCGGCGCCACACCACACAACTTCTGGCTGGACGAGGACAACGAGATCCTTTTCGCCGCCTGGTACGAACGGGGTCTGCGCGCGCTGGACGTCAGCGGTGTGCTGCTGGGGGAACTCGGCCGTCAGGGCCGCGAAATAGCCTTCAGCGAGTACGGCATCGGCTCGGGCTGCGTCGGCGTCACCGGCACCTGCACGTGGGCGCCGCAGCTACACGACGGGCTCATCTACCTCTCGGACATGAACACAGGCCTGTGGATACTGCAGGCGGATTCTCAGCTCACGCCGGCCTTCTCGACCGGAATGGCTTCGATTCGATCCATGCAGTCGCGGGCCACCCGAAGTCGTAACTAAGAGGTGGCTCGACGGATTTTCCGTTTGAGCCGCTTGATCTTGTGGCGAACGTCCTTCAGCTCCGCCAGGTCATGCGCCTCCAGTGCGGCGTCGCGCTTGACCTTCAGGTCGCGGATCTGTGCTTTGAGGGTGGTCTTGTTGATCCCCACCGCCTCGTGATGTTCGTGCGTCTCGATACCTAGGACCTTGCACAGCGCCGGCAGCAGCTCGTGCTTGTGCATCGTCGTGTAACCGCGGACCGCTGCGTGATCCAGCTCTTTCGCGATATCGCGCAGCTGGGCCACGGTCATGGTGTGAAGTTCATCGTATGTGTGGGCCATTCGATTCCCTCCTGGCGATCTCGTATCGTCTTTGTTCCCCGTTCGAGTCATGACCGCAATCACCATCACCGATCGGGATCATGAGAGCACCTGGCGCTATTGACGTCAATCCGGATTTGTTCAAGATGCGATGGCGTCCCTCGATTATCAAACGCACCCGACCCTTTGCCTGCGCCCGGCGTGGCAGGCATATTGGCAGAAAGCGGGTGAGGGTGGAAGGGGTCGGGCACGTCCATCCGGTCACGGTTAATGTAACGTGGTGAAACTCGCGACGCTGGCCGTTTTCTTCACCGCTGCGGCTTGCCTGGGCAGCTACTGCCAATGGCAGCTAAGCATCAACAACCCGAGTGGGCGATCGACCCTGGTGATCCGGACCGTGACCACCGGCACCGAGATCGACCGCGACGGCTACACCGTCATTGTGGTCGGCGCAGGACTATCAGAGCCTGACTCGCGGCGCTTCCAGCCCAACGGCGCCGAGAGCTATCATTTCGACGGAGCCGACGGCTCCGGCGTGGCCGAATTGAAGGACATGGCCGACAACTGCTCTGTCGCGGGCCGCAACCCCCGTTCCGTCGACGTCGTGCCCGGCGGGAAGTCCGAGACGACGTTCGAGATCGTCTGTCTGGCCACCGTCCCTTGATCTCAGCCGCACGAGCGAGGTTGCATCGACTACGATCCGCTCCTTGTCGACAGCGCCAGGTTGCTCGATTCATTCTATATACCGACCGTAAATTCGAACTGACGCACCCGGAGGGCGCTCCCTGCGAGTACTACGGCCAGTTGCAGAGCGATGGGGCGATCCGCCATGCCAGTCGAATCCTCGAGTTCGTTCGTGCTCAAATGACCCTACCCGGCCAGCGTAGGGCGAGCATCGCGCCCGGGTCGAGCACGAACGGGAGCGGGCCCAGGGCTCCTGCGCCTCGGGTTACTTCGGCTAGTACGTCCGCGGCGAATCTGGTGTGGTGGGCGACTCGACCTTATGGCCGTCATGCGGGAATCGGCGGAAGTCTTCGCGCGCCGTTCTATCGGTTGGGAGCCGGGGGGCGTCGCCGATCCCGCCGAGAATAGGTCTATACCGTTCAAGAATGGGACAATCTACTACCGCTGGGTGGTTGGGCCCCGAGGATGCTACCGCGATCAAATCGTTTGGATCGTCGCGAGTCAATGAGCGTACGGTCGATCGGGCGCGTGATTCGCGCATACACCGACAACTTTCCAGAGGGAGACCCGCCGACCCTGAGCGTGGGAATGCTCCCCGAGCCGTGCTCCCCCTGTATCGTCTTGACGCTACAGGTACCCCGCGATATCGCTCTCGAATTCAGGGAAATACCTGGAGATGACATTCACGTCGAAGCTGCCAAGGATCGATTCCTTCGGCTCTCTGTCGAGCAGAAACTCGAACGCCGCTTCGACGACCCGCTCGGGACTCGCCGTTTCGCCGCCGAGTTTGCGGAAAGTCGCGTCCGTCATCGTTACGCGGTGGCGGGTTTCCGCCCCCCGCTCTGTCACCCTCACCTCAAAGGCATAGGGATCGCTCGATTGTCTCAGCTTGACGTCGATCATGTTCTTCTCCCTGCTGAACCTTTCACGCAGTGCCCAGAGAGCGGGCACGTCGAGCCCTGCGTATTCCGCGATAGCGCCTCGATCGCCGGCCGCGCCCTTGACTCGTGGTCGGGAC